>JALZUU010000587.1 GCA_023300665.1 Saprospiraceae bacterium
TATTAAAACCACGAAGATAGTCAAATTTTGAAATTTTGATTGATTATATAATCATATAAATAGGAGTGTAAAAACAAACTCCTATTATTTAAGTATTCTACTATAAAACAAATAAAAAAGCCTTCCTCCGCATTTGCGAAAGAAGGCTTTTTTTAAGCGCTTATCTAAGCATTAATAATTATTGTTTTACTAATCGAAGAGATTTAACTTTCCCAGCAATTTGTAGGCGAATAAAATAAACACCACTAATTAATTGATGTGTTTCTACGTGAATTTTGTGATGTCCTGCTGGTAAAGATTTATTAAAAACCGTTCTAATTTTTTTACCTAAAATATCTACTAAGTCTACTTTTACCTCATTATTTTTATCCATTTTAAAATCAATAGTAAAGAAATTATGGAATGGATTTGGAAAAGCTTTGGCCATCTCTATTGATGGAGTGAGATTTTTTGTATTAGTTGGAATCTGTCCACAAGTATTAAAGAAAGGATCATTGTTTTGAATACGAACAAAAGCTGGTATGGTTCCTTGATTGAAAGGATTGGGAGCGCCAATAGAAGCCCACTGATTCTGTGGTATAAAGTCTGGAATATCATTATAAAAAAGACTTTGAGTAAATAAGGTATCTGATCCTGGAGGGTCAATCGTACCTTTGTTATTGTTACTTAAAATAAAATGATCCGATCCTTGGATATTGTAGTTGACAAAACTATATGGTAAGTTGACATTGGTAATTTCGTTTCCAATAAAGTTTTGCCCTGGAGAATTAGTTGCACTAAAAAATATTCCGAACAATTCACCTCTATTTCTAAAAAAAGTATTATTTGGTCCGTTTGGTCCATGAGAGTTATCTATGACGATGTTCTGTCCAATGTTTTGCTCAAATAAATTGGCAAAAATATAATTACCATGTAATACCATATCACCTGCGGCATCGTTTGGAAATGAAGTCCAGAAAGGATCAAAAGAATAATTATAGGTAAATACATTTCCGTTTGCACCGGCTTGTAAAATCATGGAGTGTCGTAGCCGTTTAAAAATATTATTTTCAACTAGAATTTCATTACTAGTAAAGTGTAACATAATTCCATAAGCACGTCCTCCGCCTCCAAATTCAAAAGCATCGTGTAGATATGATTTTTCTATTCTTAGATTAGAACTAAGTCTGGCTTCAATATGACTAAAGGTGCAATTGGATGATTCAATAGAGGAGACCCAACAATTAGCCGCAAAATCAAAACGAATATTACTGGTTTGAGCAGGAGCAGTATTGTCAACTCGTATAATTTTTAAGCAAGAGATACCAACGTTTTCAATCGGCTCGATTTTGGTAATCGTGGGCATGTCTTCTAAGGAGAAAGTTCTTCGAAAAGTAGATTTAAAAAATATTTTATTATTACTAATGTCTTCTATTTGCATGATTTGTCCAACCGTTCCTTCTGCCCAACTAGAAGTTACTAGATGCGCGTCTACTTGTTGCAGTCGAATCCAATCTCCTGGTTGAAATAGGCTAGGATCTTCTACGTCTAAAGCATTGTCATCTTTTGCTCCTGTACTAACAACGGTTGTAGTTTCACTGGTTGATCTTCCAGCAATATTAATAGCATGTCCTTGACCACCTAAGTCAAAGGTAAGGGAAGTATTGTTGGCTCCGGCTCCAGTTAATACGGTGTTTTTTTCTAAAGAGATGGATTGATTAAATAAAAAATTTCCTTCTGGAAATGTTAGGATGGCGCCATCTGTACCTGCACTTGCCAAGGCAGCAGTGAAGGCATCATCATTAGGGGTGATGCCATCTCCATTTAAACCAAAGTCATTTAGATTAATGATCGCAAAGCCATTAGTTGTGGTGTCTCTTAAACCAGCGACAGTCCAATCTATTTGGCGATCCGTAGGTAATATCTGGCTATTAGCGTTAAAGAAAAATAATAGCGAAAATAGGTAAATGCAAAACGTTTTTATCATGGTAATCAATTCATGGAAATTTAGACGAAACTTTTAGATAGGTGTCTTTGTAAAAATACTTATTTCTAATTAAATCTATATCGTTTCAGATTTTTTACTTGTTGTCTTAAAAGACTTAATTTTTCAATAATGCCCACCTATCTAACAGCCAAGTTTTTTCAATAATATCATCTGTCTGAATAATATCTGTTCTTAGTTTTTCCAATGCTTTTGGGTCATGAGAATGGAAATTGAAAAGCTTTTTGGTATATTTAATCAAGTTGAGATAATGGTTTTTATAATAGCTTAGTTCTTTATGGCGATAGATATAATTTTTAAAACTATCAAAAAGAGAGTAGAGCGCTTCTGTTTCTCCCATATCATAATAAATTTTTAGGAGCATTCTACGAGCAGACATTTCCATCATCGTTTCATCAAAAGTTATACTTCTTAATATTTCCATTACCTCATCATAATTTTTCTTTTTGTTATGATAATTTGCCAGATTGAATAGATAAAACTGTTCTCGAATGGGCTGTTTTAAAAATGGTTTATATTTTTCAATAAACACGGCTACCCAATCATAGGCTTCCTGATTTAATCCTGCCTGAACAATATTAATATATGTTTTTCCACCAAGTTTTTGATTGTCAAAGAATGCTTCTGCTGCAAGACCTTTTTTGTAAATTTCAAATAACTCTTTTCGATATTTTTCTTTGTTTTGATTGGCCTGTGAGATACAATGATTGACTGCTAGTACATATAGTTCTGATAATTCTTCTACCGAAAAAATAAATTGATGTTTTTCAATTAAAGATTTAAAATTATCAAAATAAGAATTATCCTGTGTGACGGTTAGCATACGATATGCGTTATAATAAAGCTCAATTACAGGGAATTGTCGGTAATATTCTTGTTTTTCAATTAAATCTAGCGTTTGTAATAATAATGATTGGTGTTGTTCAGGCTGTTTCTGTACTCTAAAACTAAGCCACATACAGCTTAGTTTAAGTGTTGTCGCAATAAGGAATACATCAGCAGATTGATTAATTTTAGGTAGAATTTCCCCAATTTTCCCAGTAGATTTTTTAGCTTTATAGAAAGCTTCGTAATCTTCATAGTCAATTAAATACCGATCTAAGTAGTATTCCGCATTGCGAAAAGGTTGTTTTTCAAGTATCTTTAGACAGTGTTGTATCTCTTTTTCATAAATATCTGATAACCCCTTTTTTCTAAAAGCCTTGGCAACCAACTTTTGTTCTGAAATTTGATCCTCCTTTAATTGTTCAAGGGCTAAAAACTTTTTTACTAACTTATTTAAAAAAGAGATCGTGTAGCGCATCTTTTTGTCTTGGTAAGATTCTCCAGGAAAAATTTTACTAAAATAATACTCCCTTGTATTCGCTAGTTGGTCTTTTGTTTGAGCCGATTTTATTAAAAAATCACAAAAAATAACCAATTCCGGACGTCGATTATGATAAGGAGAACGGACAAATTGACTCAAAGAACGATGTTCTATAGTGCCTAATTGAGAAATAATTAAATAAAGTGAACTGTTTTTCATAGATATTTCTTGACAAAAAATATTATCAAAATTAGTTATTTTACTATAAATGAGCAAGTTAAGTAATTTAAAATTTTAAATTTATTGTGGCAAATGCGTTTTATTGTTGTTGTTTCAGCCTTAGAATTGTGCAATCTTTGTACTATCAAACGATTTTAACCTAACGAATCATGACTTACATCCAACTCAAAACTCAAAAAATTGGTATCAATGCCCGCGCATTGGTCCTCTGTTTCGTTTGCTTGCTTTCCTTAGGATTAAACGCCCAAACCTGGGAGCGTTTCTATGATTTTATTGAAGAAAATGATTTTTACAAGTCTGCACTCATCACCGAAGATGGTGGGGTTATCTATATGGGACATTATGTTTATAGCCTACCTTCTGGTTTTTCAACGAGTGATGTAGCTTTGATGAAAACAGACAGAGATGGTCAACTAGTTTGGGAAAAAACCTATACGCTTGGTTCCTATGAAGAAATTTTTCGAGCCATTCCTACTTCAGATGGAAATTTTATAGCAGTTGGTCAAACCTTCCACGAAGGAAATGGAGGAGGTGATGGATGGATTTTAAAAATTGATCAAGAAGGAGAGGTCTTATGGGAAAAGAAATACGGAGGAAGTGATTATGATCGTCTTACGGGGGTTGTTGAAACCTCTGATGGTGGATTTGCTTTTTGTGGAGCTACGGAATCTCCTGCTGATGGAGATATTTTGGAAGACTCCATTGGAATGCGAGATAGTTGGGTTGGAAAGATAGATGCTAGTGGTAACTTACTTTGGAATCATCGATATGGAACTACAGAGCGAGATGTACTGATAGATGTAATTGAAGCACCTAATGGCGACATTATATCCGTAGGAAATCATCTACTACCGATCCCCCTTGGTGGTCACTGGCAAATGAGTCTTTATCGTAACGATAATATATCAGGTGACTTAATCGATAGTCGATTATATGGCGGCGATGGTTATGAAGAAGTGTTTTCTGTCATCAATACGGAAGATGGAGGATTTGCAATTGGTGGGATTACTACTTCTCAAGGAAGTGGTCATGCAGATACTTATCTACTCAAAATAGATGCTGATTTGAACGAGGATTGGGACGAAACCTATGGAGGAGAAGAAGGAGAATTTGCTGCTTTTTTACGACAAATGGAGGATGGAGGATATACCATACTAACTTCTACCAGAAGCGAAGGATCACCTGAACTAGATGTCTTAATGATTCGTACCGATGTGAATGGCGTAATGGATTGGGAAAGACTTTTTGAGGGAGGTGAAAATACATTTGATGTGCCTTATCCTTTTTCTGTGGATAGTGATGGAAATTACTTGATCGTAGCACAGAGTCAAATAAAAGACGATGATGAGATAGACATTTTGAGTACCAAAAGTTTTATCATTAAAGCGGATCAATTCGGAAACTCTACTTCCAATGCTATTACTGGAAAATTGGCCATCGATCAAGGGAATAACTGTATTCCAGAAACTGGAGAAATTGGTCTAGAAGATTGGTTGGTGGTTGCAGAAGGAACTGCTGAATCATACTACGCTACTTCAAATGCTAATGGAGATTATTTTATCGAAGTCCCTTTGGGGGATTATGCTGTTCGAGTAGTTCCTCCTGGAAATTACTGGGAAGCTTGTGATGAAGTTGCTTTTATTCCGATCGATACACCTTATGATACGACAACGTATAATTTCAACTTTAACGATCAGTCCATTATGTGTGCAGATATGGAAGTTGATCTGTCTACGTCATTTTTAGATTATTGTGATGAAAATATTTATAATGTTATTTATCGTAATAATGGAACAGTAGCTTCTGATGGAGCGGTAGTAAATATTATTTTACCTTCTTCTTTTTCCTTACTTAGTAGTACCGTTTCATTAGATGCGCAAGACGATACGCTCTATACATTTATTATTCCTGATCTAGCTGTAAATGAGGTAGGTGGTTTTAAAATTACGGTCGAGCATGATTGTACCAATGAAGATTCAGGGTTGACACATGAGGTGAAAGCACTGATAAGTCCGGATGAAATATGTCTTCCACAAGATCCAATTTGGGATGAATCTAGCATTGAATTGCAGGCAGAGATTGTTGGTGAAGAAGTTCACTTTATTGTATCCAACGTAGGAATGGGTGATATGGGGGAAGCACTTACGGGAGTAATTATCGAAGACTGGGTGCTTCCACGTACCGAGCCTATTCAACTCAATAGCTTAGCATCAGACACCATCATTGTCACTCCGGAAGGGCAGACCGTGAGACTAGAAGTACCTCAAACGCCTGGTCATCCTGGAAATAGCAATCCTTCTATTACCGTGGAAGGGGTAGGGACTAATACCATGGGAGGAATTACTACTGGTTTTGTCAATCATTATGCGGAAGACGATGCGAATCTTTTTAAATCTATCGATGCGCAGATTAGTTACCAAAATTTTCTACCCAATGTATTACGGGCATATCCACGTGGTTATGGAGTTGATCGATCGATTAAACCTAATAGTGATATTGAATACCACTTGCGTTTTCAGCATACGGGTAACGATACTTTACCGTGGTTATATATTGAAAACGAATTGCCAGAAGAGCTTAACGTAGAAACACTTCGCCCTGGTGCTTCCAGTCATCCATATGATTATGAAGTAGTAGGAAATGGGGTAGTACGATTTAATTTCTTAGATCTTAATCTAGTAGGAGATGAGATTGACGAAGCTGCTTCTTATGGGTTTATCAAATTCAGAATTAGTCAACAACCTGATTTAGCGGATGGAACTGCATTTTCTAATGAGGTGTCGATACAAAAGCCAAATTCCCGTGAAAAAACTAATGGAATATGGCACAAGGTTAAATATGGGAGGCTTTATGGCGCGTATGTAGCGACCCATTGTGCAGGTGATACTGTTTTTGGTCAGGTATTAACAGAGGATATTGTTTTGAGAGATACCATGGTCCGAGAAAGTCAGGATAGTATTACCACGGCTAAGATTTTTGTATTAGAAAACATGTTCACAGACGTGCTAGTTGAATTGGCAACAGGAGAATTCTATAATGAAGTGCTCTACTTAGAAGATACCACACTGGTTAATTTTTATCCAGCATATAATGGTTGCGATAGCATCGTGACTACCACACTGGATATCCTAACAAATACAACATCCTTGGAACATACATTCCAGTTTTTACTCTATCCTAATCCCGGATATGATGAACAGGTGACGATGTCTTATCGTTTACCTGTCTCATCCGAGGTTCAGATTAGATTGTATCAATCTACTGGAAAATTATACCAAGAAATAGAAAAAGGAGTACAGGCTGCTGAAACGCACCAGATGACTTTGCCAAGAAACTTACCAAGGGGTATTTACTGGGTAGAGCTACGAACGAACGAAGGCTCTGTTACTAAAAAACTAGTGATACATTAATCGGAAAAAATTGATATATAATCATACAAAAAACCAAATAAAAACTAACGAAATATATAAAGCTAAAAAACAACCAAAAACCAGAAGCCAAAACACCACTATCTGCTAACAGCCCAAAAAGTTGGGAATTGCATCGACCTTGTTATAATGTAAAAGGAGTACTTGTTGAGGGGCCAAATTTTAACGTTTACAAACTTTACACACAAAAATTATTTCAAATAAATGCAATTAGTAGCCGTCTATTTTAGATGGGTATATTTGAATCATCAGATAGTGGTGTTTAGCTTTTTTTAAAACCAAAAACAATCTTATTATTTACCGAAATTCAAATCAAGATTCCTATTCTTAAACAACTTCTAAAAAATCACGCTAGCCATTATTCATTAAAAAATTATTAATTATTCATTAATTCCTATTTAGGCAATTTCACAATAAAAGACAACTTTCCACATTGACGTTTGGCAACTGTATAATCTTTTTCATAACGATATTTAGCTGCTGTTCTTTCTGCTCTAACCAATAACGACATATCTTTGATCGTTGATTTATATTCATCTGCTTCCGCAAAAATTACTTTTCCACTTTGATCGACACAAAGGTTGATGACCACCTTTCCAGTTTCTTTAATTAGTCCATCTAACTTAGCACGACGAATTACCTTACGGGTCAATAAGCCGTTGCCATCAAAATCATCACCACTATTTCCTGAATCTCCTTGACCATCGGTATTGGAATCTCCGCTATCGCTGCTCCCACTATCTCCTTCTCCTGCGCTATCGCTACCCGGTCCAGCAGTACTGGAGTCGGTGACTTTACCGCCGCCATCACCGCTGTTTTCACTTTTAGAAAAATAATCACTGATTTTATCTTCTGATTCTTCGGCCACCTCTTCCATTACTTCTGTTATTTCTGGCGTGACTTGGCTTACTGTTGCATCTGAAGAAATTTCTCCAATCATATCAGCTACCTCCATATTTATTTCAGTAGAAGAACTCGTTAGTACGGGTTTTTTAGATGGTACTTTTAGTGGTTCTATCTTGGCCATTGGTTTGGGTCGAGGTGTTGGTTTTTCAACGGGCTTTTCGACCGGTTTTTCAACGGGCTGTGCTGGAGGAGGAGGCGTTTCAACGGGCGATTCTTTGATTGCGCTTGATTGTCGAGTGGAAGAACGTTCGGACGAGGCCGTACGACTAAACTTCTTAGGTTTTTCGAATTGTACTTCTACTACCTTATCAAACCGTTGTCGTGCCTGAATTTTTCCAGTCATGAATGGTAGAATAAAAAAGAGTAATAATAGCAATAAGATCAGCGTCGACCAACGACGAGCTTTGCGTTCGTGTTCTTTTTGTTTCTTCTTAGCAATTTCGTCTGCGATCATTATAAATTATCTTTTGTTAGGTTGTTTAGGCAAGCTCTTAATCTATGGCTTCGGCACTTGATTTTTCCAGATTCCCAAATATAAATATTTATTACAATATTTAGACCCGAATTTACCAGATAAGTTTATTCGCGGATGTTTAAAACGAACAAGGTACCCTGTAAAATTATATCTTTAGGACTTATTTGTTAGAATAGAGCTTTTTTTTGTATAAAATAGATGTATTATGAATAATGTAATTAGTATTGAGAATCAGCATTTTAGTGCTAAAATAGACTTAAAAGGCGCCCAATTAGCGAGTCTAATAAAAAAATCGACCAATTATGAATATATCTGGCAAAGAGATCCTAAATATTGGACAGATTCCGCACCTAACCTATTTCCTATCGTAGGACACCTAAAAGACAATAGCTATCAGTATCAGCAGCGAACCTACCAAATGCCAAAGCATGGAGTAGTGCGACATGAACCTTTTTCGGTCGTTAAAAACGAAGGAGATCATTGTCAACTGTCCTTTCAAGATACGCCAAAATCTCGTGCTGCTTATCCTTTTTCTTTTACTTTATTGATTGATTTTAAGTTAACAAAATCTGGATTGAAAGTAGATTATACCATCCAAAATCAAGACGATAAAATCATGCCTGTTGGACTAGGATATCATCCTGCTTTTACAGTGGATACTGAAAACTACGCCCATGAGGATTATGAAATTGTTTTTAATAAAAAAGAAAATCTAGACCTTTATGGATTGGTCAATAATTATTTCGGCCTTCGCCAAAAAAATTATGTTAATGGAAATACCATCCCTCTGACGCCTTCTCTTTTCGATGAAGATGCCTTGGTTTTTACCGATATAAAATCAGAAACGATTACCATTAAAAGGAAAACAGACGACTGGTTTTTAACCATGGAAACGGGCGGCGCTCCTCATCTAGGCCTTTGGGCAAAATCTGCTGCTCCGTATGTTTGTATCGAACCTTGGTATACATACTTGGATGGTCCCGACGCAACTGGAAATTTATTTGACAAACCTGGAATGTACGCATTGGAGGCTGGAAAGGAATTGAAGAGAGGGTATGGGGTGCTGGTCTAAGGCTGGGCTTTTTAATTAATAATTTTTTAATGAAGCATTAATAATGGCACTTCTGGTGTGTTGAAACCGT
>JALZUU010000588.1 GCA_023300665.1 Saprospiraceae bacterium
CGACACCGTAGCTTTGGCTACGAATCTCAAAATTTGCATCGTTCTGATAACCAAGCACTTATCTTCGTCTCTTTTGAGAAACTCTAAACAGCTTCATTAATAAATCTTAAAAAACTACCCAAATTTAATCAATTTAAGACCTAAATATTTCTCACATTCCTTTATATTTGCCTTGCATTAAAATTTAAAATAGATCGAAACGAATCTACTAACCAAATTAAATATAACGTATTATGATTATTGGGGTTCCTAAGGAAATTAAAAACAATGAAAGCCGCGTAGCATTGACTCCTGGTGGCGCATTAGAATTAAAAAAGCACGGACATACGGTTTATGTACAGTCTACTGCTGGACTAGGTAGCGGTTTTACCGATGCTGACTACAAAAAACAAGGTGCTAAAATCTTAAAGACCATCGAGGATGTCTATAAAAAGGCAGAGATGATCATGAAGGTAAAAGAGCCGATCAAAAAAGAATATAAATTGATCAAAAAAGATCAGTTATTATTTACTTATTTTCACTTTGCCAGTCACCGTCCACTGACAACAGCAATGATCAAAGCCAAAGCGGTTTGTCTTGCCTATGAAACCGTAGAATCACCCAACAGAACCTTGCCGCTACTCGTTCCAATGTCGGAAGTTGCAGGTCGAATGGCTATCCAAGAAGGGGCTAAATTCTTGGAAAAACCAGCCAAAGGTCGTGGTGTTCTTTTAGGAGGCGTACCGGGTGTACCTCCAGGCAAAGTATTGATCCTCGGTGGTGGTGTCGTAGGAACACAAGCTGCAAAAATGGCCGCTGGTCTAGGTGCAAGTGTAACCATCATGGATATTAGCTTACCACGTCTTCGTATACTCAACGATATTCTACCTGCCAACGTAGTCACTATGTATTCCAATACCTTAAATATTGAGAATGCTATTAAAGACCACGATCTAATCGTTGGTGCGGTTCTAATTCCTGGAGCAAAAGCACCTAACTTGATTACTAAAAAGATGCTCAAAAAAATGAGAGCAGGAACGGTACTCGTAGACGTAGCAGTCGATCAAGGTGGCTGTATCGAAACTTGTAAGCCAACTACACACGAGAATCCAACCTTTATCATTGATGATGTCGTACACTATTGCGTAGCAAACATGCCGGGTGCTGTACCTTACACAAGTACGGTTGCGCTCACCAACGCTACCCTACCTTATGCGGTAAATCTTGCCAATAAAGGCTGGAAGAAAGCTTGTCAAGATGACGCTTCTCTTCGTAAAGGGCTAAACATTATTGACGGAAAAATCGTATATAAGGGAGTCTCTGATGCTTTTAAGATGAAGTATCATGATGTTGATAGCTTTCTTGCTGATTAGTTGAAGAAGTTTTGAGTTCTAGGTTTTGAGTTGAATAACTTCAAGCTCAACTTCAACCATTATACTTCATACTACGGTGCTTACGTTAAATATTTTTTGGCGTAAGCACCGTAATTTACTATTAAAAGAATTTACCAATAAAACTATTATTATGTCAACTACTACCAAATTATCATCCAAAGAATTGATTGCTATTGAGGACCGCCATGGAGCGCATAATTACCATCCTTTACCTGTGGTATTGGAACGTGGTGAAGGCGTCTATGTTTGGGACGTAGAAGGCAAAAGATATTTTGATTTTTTATCTGCCTACTCTGCCGTTAACCAAGGGCATTGTCATCCAAAGATTGTCGAAGCATTGAATAAACAAGCCAGTGTTTTGACGCTTACTTCTCGTGCTTTTCATAATGATAAATTAGGTCCATACGAAAAGTATATGACCGACTATTTCAATTATGATAAGATCCTTCCGATGAATACGGGAGTTGAAGCGGTCGAAACGGCGCTGAAGCTTTGTCGAAAATGGGCTTACGAAGTAAAAGGAATTCCAGCCAACGAAGCAAAGATCATATTTGTGGAAGGAAACTTTCATGGTCGTACCATGTCTGTTATTTCTGGTTCTACCGATCCGAGTAGTACGTCTGGTTTTGGACCGTATATGCCGGGGATAAAAATTATTCCTTACAATGATTTAGAGGCGTTGGCAGAAGCGGTGAAAGATAAAGATGTTGCTGGATTTTTAGTGGAACCTATCCAAGGGGAAGCTGGGGTTTTTGTTCCAGATGAAGGTTATCTAGCAAAAGCTGCTGCGATTTGTAAAGAAAGCAATGTGCTGTTTATTGCGGATGAAGTGCAAACTGGAATTGCTCGAACCGGTAAATTATTAGCAACTTGTGGTAATTGTAGTTGTGAAGGTATTTGTGAGAATAAGCCAGAGGTAAAGCCGGATATTTTGATTTTAGGTAAAGCGGTTTCTGGTGGTGTATTTCCAGTGAGTGCAGTTCTAGCCAACGATGAAATCATGTTGACGATTAAGCCGGGTGAGCATGGATCTACTTTTGGTGGAAACCCACTGGGTGCTGCCGTAGCGATTGCCGCGCTTGAGGTGGTTAAGGATGAAAAGCTACAGGAAAATGCAGAAAAACTAGGGAAGCGTTTCCGCGCTCGAATGGAAGAATTGGTAAAGAAGTCTGATTTGGTAAATCTTGTTCGTGGTAAAGGTTTACTGAATGCGATTGTGATCAATGATACCGAAGATAGCAGCACTGCTTGGGATATTTGTATGGCTTTATCTCGAAATGGATTATTAGCCAAACCTACGCACGGTAATATTATTCGTTTTGCTCCACCATTGGTAATGAACGATGCACAACTGGAAGAATGTTGCGATATTATTGAAAAGACGATTATGGAGTTTAAAGTGTAAGCG
>JALZUU010000589.1 GCA_023300665.1 Saprospiraceae bacterium
TAGCTCATGTAGCCAAAGCTACGATGTCGATAAATTTGTGAAGTGCTGATAATCAATGATTTGTCTGTAGTCATTTTGTATTAATTTTAAACAGCTTCATTCACAAAAGAGGAAGATAAGTGTCTGCCGATAGGCAAGAAGGACTTATCTGCAGCCATAGTATGGTGTCTTTATTTTAAACAGCTCTAATTTGTGCATCCGCAGATCAAATAATCCGCACATCTATTAAGTTATTTAGTAACAACACCGCCACTAACTTTCTCTCCATCTTTGTACACATATTCCATGATTAGTTTTTCGTCGTCGTTGTATTGTCGGAAAGGACCATCTTGGATTCCGTTTTTATAGCTAACCTCTTTTTGAAGTTTTCCATTACCGTGATACTCTTTATAGAACCCATCAATTTTCCCCATATTATAATGCATCTCTTTTATTGGTCGTGTACCAAACTTATAGGCTGCATAAGTACCGTTAAAAACATCTTCTTTATAATTGGCGCGTAGCTCTACTTGTCCACGATCAGTAAATTCTAAATAAACCCCATTTTTCTTTCCATTAATATAGCTGGTAACGGAGGCAATTCGGCCATTATCAGGATGATAAGTACTCCAGGTGCCGTTCTTTTTTCCGTTAAGTAGGGAGCCTTCTTCGAGGACCCTATTATTTTGAACTTTTTGTGCAAAGGAAATTCCGTTATCAAAAGAAGTTTCTTGAAAACCTTCTAGATTAGCTGAAGGAGCTGGGCTATTGGTAGAAGTTTTACCGCAAGCTATACTTAATAGCATTAAACTAAACAGCAAAAATTTTGACATAATTTGAATCGTTTTTAGGTTGAAAAATAATAAAAATAATATTAGGTAAAATTAAGAATTCAAAGGTAAATAAAAAAGCTAAAAACTAGCTTTTTCTAGGGGGGAGAACGACAAATATTTGGCAAAAAAGCATATTTATTGCTGGTTTATCAAATAGGATGTGGAATAGTCCAAAATAGCAAGGTTTATAATTAGAGGTAATCTTTTTTGATCAATACAAAAATAATAGTCTCTATTCATGAATGTCTAGTATTCAGATTTTTTTATTGATAGGATTTTATTGTTTTCACCAAATTCTACTTCGTAAGCGATTTGTAATAAAAGACCATTTAGATGTAATTTGAAATCGAACCATGCACTTCCACCATAGTGAATTGAATTTTCAACAATATCCAATTCGCTTTGAATCTGATTAATTTCATATTCTGTTATAGCAAGGTTTTTATCAATGATATCCATTATCTGATTTACCCCATTTTTTTCTGATTCAAATAAATTAGGATGTCTCCCATCTCCATTAAAAGCTCTTCGCATCATAGTCATTCTTTTGTAGATGCCGCTGTCTTTATTTATCATTTTGAGTTGTGTTTATTTTACTCTCCCTTAGGCAATGTCCCTGGACCAGTAGTAGCCTCTTTAAACCAAACTTCCGTATAATCGCCATTGGCATATTGTTTGGAAATATCGCCGTCATAAATATCTGCTCCACCGCTCCAAACGATATTTGTTTCTGGCGCTTTGCCATTGGTTTGATTATAAGCACCTTGTTTAAAAAATTGCAATTCACCCGCGTAAGCATTTTCGCGTTCAACGCCATCACGGCCGATAGGTAGAAATAAGTCTTTAGTTTGTTGAGGCATATTCGCAGCGGTGGCAAACGCTGATTTCATTAAACTCTTGGTGTACTTGACGGTCTTGTGACCAGGACTAGAAAAGGTGAGATACATGATACCTTTATATACATTTATTTCATAACTAAATTCTTCTCCTAACTCGATTCCATCTTTAGGTTCTGCTGGATAGGTAGTTGGGCTGGAGCCAACTACCGAAAAATCATGCCCATAAACAGGATTTGAATGATCCCATCTTTTTTTATTTCCTCCTTTGGTATTGATTTCATAATTCCAAAAAATAGATCCTTTTTTATGACCAGGGAATTTTTTATAAAATATTTTTAAAGGTTCATTTTTATGTCCTTCACCGCTATGAATTTGTCCGACTACGACCGAGTAGGCAGCAGAGACTCTCGCATCACCGGAAGTTGAGACATGCATCACTTTTAAGGTGCCAGTTAATTTGCTTCCAGTTTGAGGTAACCATTCTTTTTTGTGGTGTAACTCAGTTCTGGTATTGCTGGACGTTTTTGAGGTAATGCCAGAATTTGGTGTTTTATAAACAACCCAATTTGTTTTTCCATCATAAGCTGTATAGAAAAAATCCTTGGCTTTATAATTTACAAGATCATCTTTGCGGGTACCATCTCCTAGAAGAATTTTAAATTCATCCATAATGGGAATGACATCACTTGGATAGTCGACGGTTGTTTTTGCTTTTTTTGGCGCTTTTGCTACCGGTGCTTCTTTGGTAGAGGTTGAGCAACTGTTGAGCGTGAAAAAAAGCGTAATGATTAATAAAAATGATAAGGAGGATTTCATGATATTTATTTAGTTCTACGAATCAGGAGTTGAAACTTAGTTTCTTAGTTTACTCGATTTTTATTAAAATGATCAAGCAGAAAAGCACGCATAAAGTTACGCAATAATAAGGAGATTAGAGCATGAAATAGGGACTGTTCCATTAAGTGTGTCATTTGCCATCCCACGCCTTGTGTTCCTAAAGGAAGGTTCACCCGCTGACACACTTTAACTGAACAGTCTCACGAAATATCTGATAGATGAAAAATCTGAAGCAAGGAATATTTACTCAACCAAAAAATGGTAGCCGACTCCTTTTAGGGTCATGATTTTCAATTTTTTATCAGCTTCTAAATAGCGGCGTAGTTTACGAATATAGACATCAAGATTTCTACTGTTGAAATAAGAATCGTCCCCCCAGACTTTGAGCAAGATTTCTTTTCTTCCGCAAGTTGCGTTTTTATGGATGGCTAAGAGTTGAAGGATCTGTGATTCTTTGTGGGAAAGATTGGTGGTTATTTCTCCATAATTGAGTAGTTGTTTTTTAGGGTGAAAAATATAAGTATCACCAAGTTGAAAATGGTCTACTTCACTGGTTTTCTTATTTTGTTCTTGGGTGATAGAAAGAAGATTTTGAATTCTGATATTCAATTCTTCCATGCTGAATGGTTTTTTAATATAGTCATTTCCTCCTGATTGGAATCCAGCGACAAGATCCTGTGTTTGACTTTTGGCTGTTAGAAAAATGATGGGAATGGATTGGTCGATTGCTCTTATTTCTTGTGCGACCTCATAACCATTTTTGAAAGGCAACATAATATCAAGAATGCAAATGTCTGGCTTAAATTTTTTATAGTGTTTAGTTAGGTCAACACCATCTGCCAGGTGAAGTACCTCGTATCCCAATCGCTCTAAACTTTCTTTGACGACTTTGGCAAGAAACGCCTCATCTTCTACGTAAAATATTTTGGTCATAAGATTGATTATAGCGTATGAATTTGATCGGGTTTAGCAATAGATGG
>JALZUU010000590.1 GCA_023300665.1 Saprospiraceae bacterium
TCTTGAAATGCTTGGTTACCAATTTGAACAGCTCTACTATCACACCAGATGATGGAAGGGCGTAGTACTTTTTGATTTTTATCGACGAGGACGAGGCCGTGCATTTGGTAGGCAATCCCAATACTTTGAATTTGAGCAGGTAGGATGTTTGTTTGATCGAGTAATTTTTTGGTAGCGAGGCAGGCATTTTTCCACCAAACTTCTGGATCTTGTTCTGCCCATCCTGGTTGATTGGCGATAATTTCCATTTCTGTTTCAGGGTATTGCGTAGTGGCGATTGTTTGGCCAGTATCTGCTTTTACAAGAGCTGCTTTGATGGAAGAACTGCCGAGGTCATATCCTAAGAGGTACATAGTTGGATGGTTTAGTGATGGTTTTTTTATTTGTTAAATAGCTTCAATACTTTTTTTATGAATTTGGTAGAACATAAGCTCATCCTTATCGTTTGGTAAGGTGATCATTTTGACGAAGTTTAGTCCTAATTTTTCTAGTAGTTTTTGAGAGGCTTTATTGGTAGGAAGGGTGATGGCGGAAATGGTTTTAATACCGAATTGTCCGAAACCTTCGTCTCTTAATTTTTCAGCAGATTCGAATGCGTATCCTTTTTTTTCATGTTCAGGTAAAAAAGCAAATCCGATATCAACGCCTGCTAGTCCTGGTCGATTATAGAGTCCACAGTTGCCAAGAAAAACTCCGTCTGATTTTCTAGTTACCTTATAATTTCCAAATCCTAATTCTTTAAATTGAGGGGTAATTTTTTCAGCAATGTAAGCTTCTGCTTCTGAGATGGTATGGACGTTGCGGTCGCCAATGTATTCGATCCATTTGGGGGTATTCATTAAGGCAAGGAGATGAGGAGCATCAGTTTTTGTAAGAGGTTCGATGAGTAGGCGAGGAGTTTGGAAGGATTGGTAGGTTGGCATTTTTGATGAGTTTATTTATACGAAGGTATTTATTTTTGTTGAAATATTATGGTGGTGAATCATAGAAAATTTATTTCTTTTAGGGAGTGACAAAGGTGATACTTCTATTGTGCAGGTTCTTATTTTTCTGGCAATTCTTTTTACTTATTGATTTATTAACTTTTTTTGAATACAAAAGGAGGAGTGACTTTCGTTTAATAGTTGATTTGCTTAACTTTGGTAGTAAATAGGTGATAATTAATAAGTCTTTAATTGCTCTTTAAGCGTAGGATGAATAATTCGTGATATATGGATAAGATAACAATTTTGGTCATTTTAATGTTGGTGAAGTATGGGCTTTTTGGGCAGACCTTAGATGCTGAGATAAAGGCTTTAGAGAATCAGATTGAAGAATTAGAGCTTCGTCAAAAAGGATTGGCAGATCAAGTAGAAACGGTTAAATTAAGCCGAATTCATCGAGATCTTGAAGCGGTTGGATTACCTTCAGATAATTATGTTAAGCATAGTGCGCTCTTTTTGGAATATGCGGAAGCTTATGAGCAAGCGAAATGGGTTGCACATATTTTGACGCCCGATGTGATTACTGGTACGGCTTATCGTAGCAATGACTTTCGAGAAGATCCGTTGGTGACTACAGGGACAGCAGTGGAGAAAGATTATTTTTTAAAAACACCAAAAGGGGACGGAGAATTTGAGTATGATGGATTTGGTTTTGATCGAGGGCACTTAGCGCCTTCTGCAGATTTTCGTTGGTCAAAAAAGGCGTTATCAGAAAGCTATTTTTATTCCAATATGTCTCCACAACGTCCAGGATTTAATCGAGAAAGTTGGGCAGAATTAGAAGGGTCGATGAGAGGTTATATTCAAGATCATCCTACGACACAACTTTATATTGTAACAGGTCCAGTCTTAAAAGAAGGATTGCCGAAAGTGGAACGTGCGACGAATAATTTAGCGATTCCGGAGATGTATTTTAAAGTAATACTAGATCTAAAAGGAGGGAAAGCGATTGGTTTTTTAATGCCAAACCAAAAGACCACTTATCCGTTAATTTCATTTGCAAAAACGATTGATGAAGTAGAGGAAGTAACTGGATTAAACTTTTTTAGTAAAATTAAAAACGAAGAGGAGATTGAAAAATCTTTGGATAAAATACATTGGTTTCCCGAAACAAAAAAAGGAGATGTCGAACCCATCTATCCTCCCAGTCTTCCTAGCGGTCATTTTAATACAGTCCAAGCAAAACAGCATGCAAAAGCGAATAAAGAGATCACAGTTTGTGGTACGGTGGTGAGTACTCGGTATAGTCGTAGCGGAAATTTATGGTTTAATCTTGACAAAAAATTCCCTAATCAAATTTTCTCTTTCTTTATTTCAAAAAAGGATTTGGCTAATTTTAGTTTTGATCCAGAGGCGGAATTTAAAGGGCAGGTGGTAGCGGTGAAAGGAAAGGTGCGGCCTTCTGATAATGCGGTGATGATGAAGGTGTTGCGGGAGGAGAATATTGAGTTGTTTAAGCGTTGAGGTGTTTGATAATAAAATAATGAATAATGAATAATTTGAGAATGAATAATGTCATTCTGGCGTGTATATCTTTTAGTGTGAAAATATTTAATTGATTGAGCGTTTGCTAAATTTTAATGGAAAAATAGGTTGTATTTATTTTAAGTATATGTTTTGTTGTCGATGATGAGTTTGTTGATATTCAAAATTCAAAATTTACCATTCAAAATTAAAAAAAGGTTATCTAAAGTTCTTAAACTTCCCGGGGCGTTTCTGCATACCGGAGAAGACTGCTTCCAGTTGATTTTCTTTTAGTAAAATTTCTTGTTGGGCTTTTGATTCTAGTAAGAGGCCTTCTTCTTGGTTTAAGTAGGGTGCGGCGTTGATGACGCGTTTGGCGGTTACGATGGCGTCTGGACTTTTGCTGGCGATTTCGCGGGCGAGGGTCATGGCGGCGGCGTGTGGGTTGTCGGCTACGTGTGTAGCGAAACCATAGTTGACGGCATCGGCGCCAGAGAAAATGCGGTGCGTAAAAGTAAGTTCTTTAATGATATCTTCTCTGATTAGGTGTCGCATGATTTGGGTTCCTGCCATGTCTGGGATGATGCCCCATTTAGTTTCCATGATAGAAAGTTTGGTATCAGCGGCGATGTAGCGGATGTCGGCGCCGAGCATGATTTGTAGTCCACCTCCGAAGGCGACTCCGTGTATGGCAGCGATGACGGGAACAGGGAGGTCTCGCCATTGCCAAGCGACCTGTTGCCATTTGTTGGCGATTCCGTGGGTTCGTTCTAACAACTTGCTGCCTGCAAGTCCTGCCGCGTTGTTGAAATCGAAGTTGGAGAGGTCTAGTCCTGCGCAAAATGCTTTTCCTTCACCAGAGAGTACCACGCAGCGGACGTCTGCATTTTCGGTCAAGGCTTTTCCAGCAGCGATGATAGCTTGGAACATTTCTTCATCAAGAGCATTCATCTTTTCAGGACGATTGAGGCGAACGTCAGCAACATGTTGGTCTATATGGATGGAAATGCGGTTGGACATGGGTGGGGGTTTTTAATTTTTAATTTTGAATTAAGAATTTTGAATGGTGTTTTGGCGTGTAAATCTTTTAATTGTGTATGGTTTGACTTGTTTTTTAATTCGTGGGTAAAGATATGGAAAATTTAAATGAGTGTATGGGAAATTATAATGATGTGAAATTTTACTCAGTTAAAATTTTCTTTTTGGGTGGAAATTGATAAATTAATTTATCGATTGATAGGTGTGATTTTTTGAGAATGCTTATATGTGTTTGAATTTTTAGAATTCGTACATTTAATGTTGAGATCAATATTTAATGGGAATATAATTTTTTATTAAACTAAAAATCATGGGAACCTATCGGAATGAAATCTTGGAATTAATTCAGCCATTATTTAATGATTATGCTAGCTTTGGTTTTCAAATAAAAGAAGCGACTTCAGAAGAATTGAAAGCATTTGATGAAACCGCGTTGAAGAATGGTGTTCCAGAAAAGGCGATATTTGAAATGAAGCGATTTTATGAAATTTCAAATGGAATTCCTTGCATCGACATTGATATTCATAAAGCCAGTGAACCTTTGATTTATGAATTTTGGGAATCAAAGAAACAGTTATGGATTGGTGGTTGGGATATGGATCTATACCTCTGGAGTAAAGGAAAATTTCATTTAGGGGATGGTTTTAATTTAAACTATGGTGAAGACTATATTTTTGATGACATATTGGGATTATTGACAAAGGCATTCCAAGACCATTATCCAGCGTCTGATGGAAAATATTCGCATTAAAAAATTCCCGTTGTTCTGAACTCATTTTTAAAGACATTGTAGGATAGTCGTTGCCATTACATTTGGTTAAGTCATTCTTTAGCTAAGTATTTTCTGTTTAGTTTAATCAAAAAAAATACCTACTTTTAGTTTTTAAATTTTTCTCAGAAAATATGATCAACATGCATGTGATTCGAACTCTTTTTATAGCCTTATTATTATCAATGGTTTTTTCATTTTGGTCTTGTCAAGATACAATTACCACGGAGAAAAAGCTGAACAATGAAGTGTTGATTTTAGGAACCATTCATAGTGGGCATTTGACGGATAGTGTTTACAATACTGCCTATCTAGAAAAGCTGATCAAAGAGATTAATCCTGATTATATATTATCTGAAATTCCTCCGGATCGGATGAAAACGGCCATGGATGGATTTATGCGAGATGATACGATTTCTGAGCCAAGGGTGATGCGTTTTCCAGAATACACGGATGTGGTATTTCCGATCATGAAAGACATGAATTTTGAAATCATTCCGACGGCGGGATGGACGCGACCGATGGCAAGAGAACGCTCAGAAAAACTCCAAGCGATTAGCAAAAGTCCCGATAGAAAAAATGAATGGAAAGCCTATCTTGCTGCAAACCAAAAGTCAGATTCAACTTATGAAGCAACTGGAAAAGTAAATGATCCTTATTTTATTCACACGGATGAATATGATCGGATACAAGATATTTTTCTACAAGAATATAATCGCTTATTTAATGTAGAGTTAGGATTGGGTGGTTGGGAAAATATCAACATTGCGCATTATTGGCATATTGAAAAAGCGTTGGAAAAACATCGCTATCAAGGAAAGCGAATGCTCATAATTTATGGAGCTGGACATAAAGGTTGGTTTATGCGTGAACTCAGAAAAAGAGACGATATCACCCTCCTCGAAATGAAACCATTTTTAGATGCAATAAATTAAACAATCAAAACAGATATGAATTTAAATCGAACAATCGGTATGCTTACTATTCGACTTATTTTAGGCTTTCTTTTTTTCTGGCAAGGATATGGGAAGGTGTTTAAATTTGGAGTAGACAATGTGTACAACAACTTTTTTAAAAAAACTTACCAAGAATTATTACCAGATTTTTTAGTACTTGGAACTGCCTATTTTACCACTTTCGCTGAACTCATTGCAGGTTTTTTATTGATTATCGGTCTTGGAAGAGATTGGGCACTTTATACCCTTGCGGCGGTGCTGGTGGTGGTTACTTTTGGTCATGGAATGGCAGAACCTATCTGGGATGCTTCTCATGTATTGGTCCGAGCGGTATTTTTAATTCCACTTTTATTATTACCAAAAGAATGGGATGCTTTTTCTTTGGATTATTTGATCGGAAGGAATCGGAATAAGATGGCTTAGGGAGGATTTGTCGGAGAGGAGGAGTGGGGTGTAAGAGATAAAAAACGTTTACTAGACTTTTAAAGTTTAGTAAACGTTTTTTGTTAAAAATAAAATGGTATATTTAGGGGAGTTAAATGTTATTTATTTGGTTTGATATAGAAGTTATTTCAAAAAATAAAGCTCATGAAAATCATTTTAACAAATCTTTTCTCTTTGGTCTTAATTTTATCCTATGCGCAAAACACCGTTGCGAATAAAATTAATTTTGAAACGAATAGCGAAGATATGACGCTTTCTTTTGAGTGGATAAAATCAATGGAAGAGTTGGAGAGTTGGTTAAAGGTGATCAATTAAAAAAAAATAAAATGAAGTATTGTATTTGATTGTTACTGTTGATCAGTTGTGGTCAACTAAAATCTCAGAGTTATGGCTTTTGTTATGATCTGATTGGGTTAGAGAAAGAATACTTATTACTTAAAATTAAAAAACAATTAAAATGTTTGACAACTATTTTTATGCCAAGGAAGGGGATAACTTTATTATATACGAAGCAAAAAATGTTGATAAGGGCGTTCAAATGTCTTTGTATAAAAATGAAAAAATGCTTGATTCTAAAAATGGATTATTAGGAGAATTTATTTTATCTGGAGAGAATGTTCATTTAAAAATAAAAAATGCTGCACTAAAATCAACGCACGAATTAACATACAATGATTCAATAGTAGAAATAAAAAAAGTAAAACTAAAGGATTTAAGAAAAGCACTTTCAGAAGCTAATATTTACAATGAAATGAATCCTACCCAAGCTCAAATAGAAGCAGGGAAATTTGACTTTAAATTATTGTTAATACCTGTGGTTTTAATGGCGGTAGGTTTCGCAATTCAATATTTTGTAAAAGATATGAGTAGAAACCATCAATTAATTCCGCTGCTTCCAGAAGCAATCGCTGGTTGGATGCTTTATGATGTTGTTTCAGCAAGAATTCCTTGGTTGAATGATTTACGAAAGGCAAGAATCGGTTTTATGGCATTAGTCGTGGTCGGATTAGGGTTGTTAGGAGAATTTATTTTCTAAATTTTTTAAAAATAATGAAAAGATTAATCTTCCTTCTCTCCACAATTCTATTTTTTTTGTTAGAAATTACTTCCTGTCAAATAAAAAAAGAGGGACTAAATACTAATACTAATAAGATCGAAAAGGTTGCTTTAGTATTCGAAATATTGAAAGACGAAATCTCATTTGACTCAATAAAGAAAATAGCGGATTCCAAAACAAAAATGTTGGCTTATTGGGATTTCGAAATTCTGGCTACTTTAAAGCGACTAAATAAAACAACTGAAAAAATAGAACTAACACATTTTATTGTTTTTGAAAACTTTGAGATTACCAATCTAAAGAAAGAACCGAAAGAGGAATTAATTCGTCATTATGATTACTCCATAGTTTTCGATCCTGAAAATTATGAATCGGATATGATTAGAAAAATAATGCCTACTGAATACGAAATCGATACGTTGAATTTGTCGAATGATTTTAGATTTTATTTAAGTAAGCCAGATACCTTGCTAATCAGGGTTAAAGAATTTCAATTGGGAAAAGAAGTTTATTCGAATTGGGATACCTTGGTGGTGAGGTGATGGGAAGTATATTAAGTAAGGTGTTTAGAATATTGTGTAACTAGAAAAAATGAAAATTTGAGCAGAAACATAAAAGTCGGAGATAAAATTAAGTTGAATTATGATCTAAAAGAATTTGATCTCAATAAATACTTTGATGGAAGTCCAGCCTATTCTTTTAGTAGTGTTCAATTAAATATTCCAAAGCCTAATAGTAAATATGAGGTTACGGCAGATGCTTTTTTGCCAATTTATGCACCGATTATTTTTTCTAGCTATGAAGAGGAAATTTTAAATATAACGCTTGAGGATCAACGAAAAATAGGGTATACTAAATCGTTTAAAATTGATTTATCGAAAGCAATTGAGGAAGATGAAATAACAATAAATAGTCCGTCAAAAAATACCCAAAAGCATCGTCTAATTTTTGAAGATCTCCTTAACAATCTTCTAGAGCATAATGAGAATTATATTATAGGTTTAATCACCAAATTGGAAAGGAAAAATTCATTTATAGATTGTTTTCAATATTTTTATAGAAGAATATTCAAAGACGAACTTGAAGAATTAGCAATAGCAGAAACAAAATTATCTGATGAAGAATTTTTTAGTAAAAGTTGGAAGCGATATGTTTCCCAAGATGATCATAAACAGATCATTAATAATGTTACTTTTATATGGTCTGCTTCTCCTATTGGAATGGGGTGGAGACGTAAATTTATTTTGGATGGTATAAAAAAGGGTGTTTATAAAAAGGTTAATCTTGGAATTTCTTTTGGCGGTATTCATATTTCAAAACGAAAAACGGGTATTGTAAATCTCCTTGATTCATTTTTGACTATTTCGATAAGCGAAAAATCACAACCATCCACTTTGATGGATATAAATGATTTAGCCTTTGATGATTTGCTTTATGATTCAATACTTTATGTAAACGGTGTGATAGAAGAAGTAAAAGAAATAAAAGATATTTGGGAGCATAAAGTATTTTTAAAAATGTTAAAAAAGGTTATTGAAAGTCCAACTTGTTAAAAGAAAAAATATGAAATACTGCCTCCTAATAATATGCTTAATCCAAATCCAGATCGGATTTGGACAAGAGATGAAAATGCGACCTATTGAAGAATTGATAAATAAAGAAAATCCTGGATGGGAAGTGGTAAAAAAATGGATACAAGAGGCTGAAAATGAAATCGAGATTTTAGAAAAAGATTCTAAACAAGCAGATTTAGCATTGTATCGAACTCAAGTAACGACCAGATCTCCCATGGGCGCGATCATTTATGAAACAGGAGGAATTTTGATTGATCATGGTTGGATAAGAATTTTAGGGTCAGGGTCGGATAAGTTAAAAAGAAATTTACCTGAATGGAATAAAGGGAAATCCTTCGAAACCTATGGACAAGCCATGCCATTTTTACTAATTGCAGACGACGCCATCGGAGGATTTTTCGCTTTAAATGGAGGTGGATTTGGAGATCAAGATTTTGGGAAAATATATTATTTATCACCTGAAAGTTTAGAATGGGAACCGCTGGATATTGGATATTCAGAATTTATTTATTGGACGTTTACTGGCGATATTGATGATTTTTATAAAGGGTTACGATGGAAAAAATGGAAGAAGGAAGTAGAACAAATGGGAGTAGATCAAGCCATGAATTTTTACCCCTTCCTTTGGTCAAAATATGAAGACCTTGAAAAATTAAGTCGAAAACCAGTACCCATTGAAGAATCGTGGACGATGCTGATGAGTGTTAGAAATCAATTTATGAGTGGTAAGGAATCTAAAGAATAAATGAAATAAAAATATGAAAGAAACCATAAGACATAATCTACAAAATCTTTTTGATCAACAATTCGATCAAATTAAGAAACTGTCTTTCTCCGATTTTATTGATGCAGTAATCAAAGGTGATTCAGAAATGGTCTATATAGATTCTGATACCTATTCCATAAGTCCTTTATATGATGAAGAGGAGGCTTTAAAATTAGAAAATTTAAAGACCAATCAAAAGCTTGCTAGTTTATATAACGCTTTAATATCGAAACTGAATCCAGAATTTAATATAGCTGATAGATTTAAAGTTGACATTTTAAATTCGATCAAAATAATAAAAGAACAAATCAACCAAAACTTAAATGGAGTTGAAAATCAAATAATTTTTCTTGAATACGATTACGATCCAACTGCGTGCTTTTGTGGTTTTGGACCCGGTGATTACCCTATTTTAAAAGAACCTAAATATTTGGATTTTAATTACGAAGTAGAAGTGTTTAATGGAATTGGTGAAATAAATTATGAAGAATTTTGGAAAGAAAAAATTGAATTTGAAGCGTTATTGAGCGAAATGGATGAAGAAATAGATTTAGGAGATTTGATTTTTAATACCGAAATCTATGAGTATTTGAGGGCTGCTTATAAGTTTAAAACAGACTTGTTATTGTTTGATGCTTTTGATCAAATTCCAGTAGAAAGTTTTGATGGAATACCGATAAAGCTTCCATTGTTTATTTTTAGCAACGAACATGATTGTGAACAAATGAATGTTTACGTATATGAATAGAAAATTACTACTTGTCATTTTGCCGATATTAATTTGGGCATTTAAATTTAATGAATGTAAAAACCTAGGAGATTCAAAGCCTAAATTTGAGATAGACTGGGTTAAGAATATCTCATCAAATTTTGATTTTTCTAGTAATTGGTCTTACCCAGAAGGTGTTTATCGAAATCAGTATGGTCAATTGAGTTGCGATGGAATTTGTCCAATTGAAATTGATGAAATGAAAGATGAGCATGGTAAAATAAAAGGGAACTTCTTAAAGACCTTTTACGAAATAATTGATACCACACATTTATTTTATTCTATCCATTCAGAAACGAATGCACCAGAATATACCGAGGCTAATTTTATTAGCATAAAATATATAGACGATAAAGAAATTATAATTAGATCTAAATCCAATATTTCAACACACAGTAGTTTAAATGTCTTAATTAAAGATTCAACGTTTTCTGCTTGGATTGATGTTAAAAGTATTACGCCAAATGGAAATCATAGATTTAAATTAAAAAACGGCACCCTAAAAGTTGAAGAAGAATCTTGGAAAAAAGGAATACTGAAAGCAGTGTTTGATTTGAAATTCGAAGATACTTTATTCAAGAAAAAAGAGATGTTTTGGAAAGGAAAATTACTTAAAACCATAAACAAAGATTGAGAATCCGTATCAGTTTAATTTAAAAGTATAATAACGTATATTTATGAAATGTTAGCTTGAAATTTAAAAACTAAAACCACTAAAATGCTTAAAAATCAACCCTATAAAATTCTATGGTGGACCATTCCAGTCATGTTTCTGCTCATTTTATTTGGAATAGATAGTACTTTTGATATTCAAAAGCATGATACTTATTATGTTGTATCTTCTTTACATCTTACCATGCTCTTTACGTTAATATTGAGTTTTTTAGGAGGGATTTATTGGTTGTTGAGATTTCATAAACTCCAACCAATCTTAAACATGATTCATGCACTAGGAACTTCCTTCTGTTTTATTGGAATTGTTTTATCCGCGATTTTACAATCTATTTATAGAACAAAAGATATGCTGTTGTTTAATGAATTGAACTCAATTGGGGCCATTTTAATTTTTATGTTTTTTATTTTTCAATTCATTTTTATCATAAATATTTTGATTGGATTAATCCGTGGAAAAAAAGTTTAAAATGAAAAAATTGACCTATTGTATAATTCTTATTTGTCTAGGTTTCAGTACCTATGGACAAAAATTTTATGTTCCAGATAGTATCTTAACTAATGTGGAGTCAAGTACGTTTGAATATACTCGAACTATAGCGTTTAATTATAAAATTATCTATCCGAAAAATTATGATCCTTCCACAACTTATAAAGTATTTCTTGGCCTTTCGGGAGGAAATGCCAATGAGCAAATTGTGAATTATTGTTATTATACTTTGTTCGACTCTAAATATTTAGAAAATTATCTTACTATTTTACCCCTTGGTCCCTCAGGAAGACCACTCTCTGATATTGATAGTACAGAAATCAATTTATTAATTGAAGATATAATGAAACGACAAAAGGTGACCGACCAAGATTGGATGCTGGCTGGAACTTCCATGGGCGGATTTGCCACCTTCAATTTTGCTAATGCAAGACCCAATCTATTTGAAGGCATTATCACTTTTCCTGGCGGTTTACGTTCTGAGGAAATTTCGGAAAAATGGGCAAATTACAAAATACTATTAGCCGTTGGTGAATTAGACGAAGCAAATTGGATAACTTTAAATGAAGAGACAAAATCAAAACTAAAAGGAAAGGTGAAAAGCGTAGAAACTTTTATAATAAAAGGGCAAAGCCATATCATTTCGCCAGAATATGATATAGATAATGTTTACCGTCAATATTTTATGGAGGGAGGAAGTAATGAGTAATGAATATCCAATATCCCTAATTTCGAGTTAAGACTAGAGGAAGGTTGCTTTAAAAAATAAACAAAACAAAACTCCATGAAAAAAGAAGGAGAAATAATACGATCTTTATTTTCAAGAAAACACGAAACGGTATTTCCTAAGTTAGGTGTTTTTCTTGCTGGCCCAACACCTCCAAGTGGTGAAATGAAATCAGGGTGGCGTAGAAAAATAGTATCAGAATTAAAGAAAGATCATCGTTTAGATCCGAGTATGATTGTTGTTTCGCCGGAGCCAGAGACAGGAGATTGGGAAGAAATAAATAACCCGAATCCTAAAAATGAATTAGAGGTAGTCCAAGATAAACAAATGCCTTGGGAGTTGCAATATCTAAATTTGTGTGATATTACCACCTTTTGGTTACCTACTTATTGGTCAAAAGAACAAGCGGAAAACTTTGCTCCTAATATCGGACCTACTAGCCGTTGGGAGTTTGGATATTTTTTACAAGAGTATTTGAAAAATCCAATGAAACGAGATTTTATCATCGGTAGTCCAGAAGATGCAGAAAGTGTAAAATGGGCAAAAAAAATTACCGACATTCATGGAATACGTTGGCATTTCTTAAAGAAAGAAAATAAATCACAACTAGTCGCAGATTCTTTTATCGAAGAAATAAAAAAGACTTTAATTAAAAACAAATGGAAATATTAGTTGTAAAAGAGATGTAAAACTTACTATAAAAAATCACAATAAACTTAAATAAAATGTTCGATATACTAAATGATTACCAATCAAATGATCATTTCTTTTTTTCTAAAAGTAACAATCTTGAAGATGTTTGTAATGCACCTAAAACAGGAATTGGAGTTTATCTTGTCTATGCATTGAAAGGTGGAAAGGTGAAGTTAATCTATATAGGGGCAGCAGGAAAAGTCAATCAAAAAGGTAAAATAGAAAATAAGAAAGACGGATTTTTTGACAGCTTGGTAAATGGAATACATTTTGAAAAACCAAGAAAGCTTAGTTGGAAAGAAAAAATAAAATCAGAAAAGATAGAAGCACTAGATATTTATTGGTACGAAACTTTTGATAAAAATTATGCAGATATCCCAAGTGTAATTGCAGGCATCATTATGCAGCAATTTTTTGAATTACATGGTGAATTACCAAAATGGAATAAAGCGTATTAATTTTTTTTGATAAAATTGAAGATTAATAAAAGAAAAAATGACAAATCTTTCTAAATACTCTTGGATTACCTCCGCATTGATATTGATTGCAGGCTTTTTGTTTTTGCATTTTAAAATAGTTGATTATGGATGGTCATTTTTTATGATATTCCCATTTGCTGTTGGATTTGCGATAGGAACCCACGATAAGAAAAAACAAGGTCTTTTTTCTTTAGGTTTTGGGTTGTTGATTGCCTTAGGATTTCTTTTAGCAGGAGCATTGGAAGGATTAATCTGTGTTGCGATGGCG
>JALZUU010000591.1 GCA_023300665.1 Saprospiraceae bacterium
TGGATAGTTGTTTCGCCTTTCCATGGGGGGAGTTTGTGTTGGGTTGTTATCATTTAGTTTTACTAGTTCTTGAATAATTTCCGTTTGATTAAAGTACCAAAAATCTATTTTTAAATCTTTTGAAAGTTTAATTAAATTATTGAGCGGATTCTTTTTCATTCGCTCTTCAATAGTTGGAGTAGTATCTACGATTAACATGCCGGTTCCAATAGATTTATTAAATTTAAACTTCGTTTCGTCAAATTGTGCTTTCAATTTTAGTAGATCCGTTTCAATTTATTTATATGTAAGTCTATTATTATTATGACGCTCCGAAGCCTTTATTTCTAAGGAGTAAAGAGTTTTTTTTAAAGTGTTCCTATAATTACGTCTTCTCCAATCAGAATCTATCGATTTTTCATAGATACTAATATCAGGAATAATTTCCAGATTGCCGAATTGAATTTTTTTATTCTTCATTAAAATTTTACTTTTAAATAAATCGGTTTGACAATTTTCAATGGTTGTTTTCACATTCATTCCTATTTGCATAAGCGGTATATTTCCTTTGGTTCTAAGAATGTGATATATCATTGCTTGATAATGTAATTCTGAGCCCAATACTGACCTGCATTCGAAAACAATTGTGGGATATGAATTATGTATTGATTTTTGAACGCTTTTTGGATTTTCCAATTAAACTATGATTTTAAATGTGTTATGTTTTGTTAGGCACAATAGATGATTTTATCGATAGTCTCTGTCTGGAAAATCAGATATGATGTGTATCCTTAACTGTATTTTATTTCTTTTATTCCAATGGATTTTAAGTATTTAAAAGTGCCATCATAATAGTGATTCATTCTAGTTTTATCTTCATTTTGGCCATTCGGAATATAAATTACCATGCCTTGTCTGGCTCTTGTAAGTAAAACTCTATAAGTGTTAACAAGAAATTTCTTTTTAGTTAGGATGCCAATATTCTTCCAACTTGTTCCTGTGAAGTTTCTGTGCATCCATTTATTTTCATTGAAGCTCAAATCTCCACCCCAAGCAAGACAAACCCAATCTAATTCTAAGCCTTGGACAGCAAATTGAGTCGCGGGAATTTCTAAAAATGTTGATGATCTAATATCTTCCTCAGAATTGAGAAACCAATTGGCGATTTTTGCTTTTCCGGAATTCGAACGTAGTCCGTTCTCGGCATCAACACCTCGAGGTCTTATTCTTTTAGAACTTGATGATATTAAAATACCTATTCTTTCACTACCTTGTTTCTTTTCTCTTAGCCATTGTTTCGAGTCACTAAGACTTCTAGTAATTACTATAGGATAATCATTATTAATTTCTTTGTAGAGTTTCTGCGCTTTAGTTAAATTTATATTTAATACTGATTCAACTAACTTCGATAGCTTTTCTGCTCTAAAAGATCTTACTGGGACTGATAGATGGAGTTCAGTTTCTATATTTCCATTTAACCCAATCCATTGAATTAGGCTAGAATCTTTAATGTAATTATTTGTTCCTATAACTGAATCAGAAAAATAAATTTTCCAATCTTGAAATTTATTTTTTAAAGCACGCAACCATTCCTCAATTCCTGCCTCTCCTGTATTTATTTCTTGACCTCCACCAATTAAGCAAACTATGGAGCACCATTCTTTATGTCTATTCATGAAATCAATTAAACATTCTGGTTCTGACATATCAAATTCATTATTGTCATATTTTTCTTTCACAAAAGATGTGGTCTTTTTTTGATTCCATGCTCTTTGAGCTTCGTCAAAAACTACTACTTTCTCATTAGGTTCTTCTGTTCCTTGAAAATATTCATCCCTGAAATGATGAATATTTTGAATTGAAGAATTTACTTCTCTTCTCGCATCTTCAATTTTTAATTTTATTCCTTTTGCCAGAGCACTTTTTTTACGATCTCTTGCTAAAGCCTCTCTTAAAACTTGTACTAAAGGTCCATTTCCTGATAGAAATACAGCGTTCTCATCTTCTGATATTTTTTTTCTTTCGTTTACAATATTTAGACCAACTAAAGTCTTTCCAGCTCCTGGAACACCAGTTACGAAGCAGATTGATTTTTCGCTCAATCTTTTAGATTTGTCAATTATTGTATTTAGATGTTCAGCGGTTATTGAAAGATTGTTTTCACCTTCACCGTCTCCCTCGTACCTTGTTATATCTTTGACTTGATGCCCTCTGTAAAGTGCTTGAGCGGCTTCAATAATGGTGGGAGTAGGTTTATATCTCGAACTTTCCCACGTAAGCGGATCAATAATTATATTTCCTTGAAGCTTAATAATCTCACGTATAATCTTGCTTAAGTCAACAGAGTTTGATTTTACAGGATTACAAATGTTATTTTCAAATTTCAGAATTGGTGTAATGTATCTTGCGTTCGTTGAGATTAAAAGTGGCACTATTTTCACTTGGTGGCTGCCTTCATGAAAATTTTTCAAATCAAGTGAATAGTCTAGAACTTGGTTTATGGAACCTAAGTCATATTTGTCACTTCCTACTTTAAATTCTAACACAATTATAAGATCACCTATTATGATAATGTTGTCAGCTCTTTTACCCATTCGTGGAATAGAAAATTCAAAGAAGATATAACCATATTTGAAATCAGACAGATTTTTCTTTAGTATTTTAATTTGGCTTTCCCATGAATTATTTTGCTTAATATTTAGGTTTTCCAAATTATATGCAGAATTTAGTTTTCCTAGAATACTTGAATTGTTTTCCTGTAAAAATTCCGAAATACTTTTTGAATAGTAACTTCTTTTCATATTGTTTTTTCAAATTACGGGCAAAATAGTTATCCCAATAGCATATTATTGTTATTTCTCTTTTACAGATCATCCATTTATTTTCCTATCTAAATATTCAAAATGAGAAATATTTTAATTCCTCTTATGTAAATTAACGTGGCTTATTTCTTGATGTGTTCGTGATAAATATGGGAATCAGTTAGTAGTAAATATAATACAATTTAAGAAGATGAAACGATGTAAATATTAGCAATAACTTAGTGTGTGTAATAATAGAACTCATGAATTCTTAACCGAAAGTTCGCTTTACCGATGCAATTAGCGTATTATGAATCCTTCTCTCATTTATTAGTATTGCAAGTTCTCCATGTATGAAAAATATTATTCCCGATAGCCCCTGAGAAATCAAGCTATCGGGTTTCTGCTTTTTAGACCTTTCCTTTCCAACTTCTAGTCTCTATTGAGTCGTTTATCATCGATAA
>JALZUU010000592.1 GCA_023300665.1 Saprospiraceae bacterium
AAAGCGGAAGCAAATCTTCCACATAAGTCCTTCCCTGGGATGGGAGATATTCTAGAAAAACCAAGATTTCCTTATGGCGATTATTTTATTTATCATGAGATGCTAAAGCATTCTTTTGAAACTAATCAGGATGTTATTTTTCTTACTTTCGATATCGCAAAAGAAGATTGGTTAAAATCAAGTAAGGAACCGAATCCTCATTATATTCATCGAACATTCGCCTTAAACGAAAAGATGATTTATATCCTAAATGCTAATAATTTCTTTGAAGATCTATATGAGACTTCCTTTGATTCTTTGGTTCCTATTCCAAAAAAAGTGGAGGAAGTTGTTATTGAATCTACCTTTGAGAAAGCACTAGCCACATCCTTTAGTCAATTGGAAGCGCGGATAAGAAAGCTTGCTCAGCAACTAGATATTGAGGCGACCACTGATATTTCTGCAAAGTATATTTTGGATGATTTAAATTATAATGATCATATCTCAGATAATACTTATTATGAATTAACTGGTATTTGGTCGATCAGAGATGGATTGATGGAAGGAGATTTAGAAACGATTAGAAGAACCTATACGCCTAATGAATTGGCTGAAACTTCGGGGGTTGTGGAGGAAAATATTAGGGTGATGGATCGATTGATTTTATCTTCGAAGAGGTAGGTGAGGAAGGATGGGGTGGTTGGTTTGCCTCTTTCAAAATGTACACATCGCTGTCATAGTAATTTTGAATTTTGAATGGTGAATTTTGAATTCAGCTCTCGCTAAGAAACTTAGCTTTGCGCTTTGCTCACGCGCGCTTGGGTTTCATAAATCTACTGGAATTTTCTCTAGCCTTCGCTCCCCACAAGTTAAAATTAAAATAGAAGTTGTTTTAAAATAGATAGATGGGCTAGCGGTGATTTGAGTTTAGAAAATAGCAGAAGTTATCAGAAAAAATGATTTTGGGGATTAAAAGCAAAAATTAGGTTACTAGAGACAAGGATATCTCAACATCTTTTTTTGAGGTTTATTAAATTTGTAGTTCGTAAACACATTAAACATTCCTTTTCATATAAACACCTATCTGTTAACTCTTTAAGCTAGCATAATACAATAAGTTTAAATTTTCAGTAAAATATGCGCCCCTTAAAGAAGATCCAAAAAATAATTCATAAAATAGCTAATTCATCCATCACTGGTTCACATAAAGCTACTAACCTACCATCAGAAAAGAATAATTACATTGATCAAGTCTCTGAAGAAGAGATTAATATTTTTATCGAAAAAATGCTAGTGGATTATTTTAAAATACCTCAGAATAAAATTCAGTATGATTCCCTTTTCATTGAAGATCTGGGATTAAACAAAGATGACCATGAACTAATAATAGTGAATTTACAAAGATATTTTTCTTGTATGATTCCTGAAGAATTACATAAGATTGCTCGAACAATAAACATTACCGCTCCTTTAGTAAAAAAATGTATTGAGACTGACCAACTTTCAGCAGCACGGAATAAAAAAGGAAAATAAAAATTATTCCGCTTTAAGAAATCTAACCCAGCGCTTTGCTCACGCGCGGGTTTCGCAAAGCTACTGAGGTTCTTTTCTAACTTTACCCCATTTTTAAGAACTCCACGAGCTGGCAAATCTAAAGCAAGCGTTCTTAAAACGAATAGTCTATAGAGCGTAATTAAATCAACTTACCAACCTCCTTTTTCGCTCCATAAAGAAATAAAACGAAAGATTTTTCCTACTTTTGCCGCCCATTTCTAAATTTTAAAAAACATTTAAACATGAATGCTGAAATACAGACATCAAAAGGAGTAATGAAAGTTGAACTATTCGAAGCGGATGCTCCTAATACCGTTAAAAATTTTGTGGATTTAATCAACAAAGGTTTTTATGATGGGTTAACCTTTCATCGGGTGATTCCTAATTTTGTGATTCAAGGTGGATGCCCTAATGGTACTGGAGCTGGTGGACCTGGTTATAAAATTGATTGCGAATTGGATGGTGAAAATCAATTCCATGACCGTGGCGTTTTATCTATGGCACACGCTGGTAGAAATACAGGTGGATCTCAATTTTTCATTTGTCACAGCCGTGATAATACGTCGCACCTAGATAGAAATCATACTTGTTTTGGTCGTGTTTTTGAAGGATTAGAAGTCATCGACACCATTGAAGGTGGTGATAAAATTGAGAAAATAGTTATTGTAGAATAGTATTGAATTGTAATAATTGGGATTAATTCATAAGTGTCCTTCTTGTTAAGATGAAAGGTCGGACCATTTGTCAAAACGGGAACTATTTTGTTCTTTAACTAAGTTTTGATAATTGGTAAACATTGATTTCATTGTCAAAATTTGCAGAAACAAATTTTCACATTTTTTTTAACCCTTAAGAAATCAACCGCGCAGATAGTATTGAAAAGACACTCCCTATTTTCCTATTATAAAAATGAGTCATTGATCTTAAATAGATTGATGACTCATTTTTTTTAGCGGGAAAGTCGCTAAAGGTTGATACCTTGAAGTTCTCTTAAACTATGAAGTTGTTAAAAAACGGTCAACAGAATTGCTCATGTTGACTGAATTAAAAAGTATTTTTTATACCTACTTTTTAGAAGCTCTTTAATGCGATCTGCCATCCATGCTGTAAACAGCAATCAAATTAACATCGGTTGTGTTTTCTAAATGTAATACATCTTCAATATTGAAGAAATACGCAGCTTTAACATCATCCAGTCAGTACAAAAAAAAAGGATCTATGCAAGAGCCCAGGTGTTCGTTTTAAATTTCATTTATAGCTACATCACCACCAGTAATAAAAACAGTAAAATCTTTCCTTAGCTTTCTCTCATTTCTTATAAATTCTTTAAAAATTTAAATGTATCTTGTCCCTTATATTTTCACTATAAAAATTGGTTAAATAATCAATGGTTCGGTAATTTTTCATTTAGAGATAAAGAAATTATATTTTTTGCTAGTTAGCCAGTTTGCTGGTTAGCTAGTTAGCTTCCCGCATTCGTAAAATGCGTTAGAAGGAAGCTAACAGGCCAACCAGCCAACTGGCCAACTGGCAAAAAAGAGCGCTAAACTCGAAAGTTATTAATCAATTTTAGCTGCTCGAAAAAGTTACCGCACTATTAAGAATGAAAACCACGATAAAAAAAGCAAACACAATATGAAAAAATTTAAACTCCTTGAATTTTCGACATTAGAAGAAAAAAAGCCAATCGGAAAAACGGTGAATGGATTAGATTTGGTCATCATCAAATATGGTCAAAATGTCTCTGTTTTATATGGAAGATGTCTTCACCGAGGTGCCTTAATGGCAGATGGTTATGTAGATGGAGATAATATTATTTGTGGAGTGCATAATTGGGACTATCGAATCGACACGGGTGTCAGCGAATACAATAATAAAGAAGCTTTGCATAAATTTTCTTCCGTTATTGAAGATGGGGTTGTTTATGTAGACGAAGAAGAGGTAAATGATTATTTAAAAAAACATCCACAACCTTTTAATCGAGATCAGTACTTGGGACAATATGCCGATACGCATCCAGAAGATACTGAACCTTATACGTCATATATTAAAGAGTTGGCGCAAAATGGTTTGAAAAACTGGGGCCATCACGGTCCTTCGGCTTCCATGGGCGTGGATAGAAATACGTTGCCTAAATGGGAAAACATTCAGTTCTTACCTGCACAATTGGCTACGCGTCCCCTACTCGATGAGGAAGCAGTCAACACCAAAGTCGTGATCGGAAAAAAGGCCGCAAAACCTTTAACGTTGGATATTCCCATTTTTGTTTCCGATATGAGTTTTGGATCTTTGTCTAGAGAAGCAAAAATCGCTTTGTCGATGGGAGCAGAATTATCAGGTACGGGTATTTGTAGTGGAGAAGGAGGTATGTTGCCTGAAGAACAAGCTAATAATAGTCGTTATTTTTATGAGTTGGCTTCAGGGAAATTTGGTTTCTCTTGGGAGAAAGTGATGAAGGCACAAGCTTTTCATTTTAAAGGTGGGCAAGGTGCTAAAACAGGAACGGGTGGACATCTACCAGGTGAAAAAGTTACAGAAGAAATTGCAAAAGTAAGAGGTCTTAAAGTTGGACAAACGGCGATCTCTCCAGCAGCATTTCCTGATTTATTTACTGCGGAAGATTTTGCAAAAGTTGCTGCGGAAGTGAGAGAACGAACTGGAGGTATTCCTGTTGGTTTTAAAAT
>JALZUU010000593.1 GCA_023300665.1 Saprospiraceae bacterium
CCTCGCCATTATCAGATATTTAAACGTAGTCGAAATGTTTATATCAATGAAAAAGAGCAATTGATTTTTTCTACCCATGCCTTATATGTCAATAGTGGAGGAGTGATAAAATTAGATACAACAACAAATTTAGCAGCGAAGATATCAGCTACGGCTATTAGTGAAAATATTTTTGAATTTCCAGATGGGAGTCAGATTACGCACCATCGGGCAGGAATGCTTATATTTAAAAGTAGTAATCTAGCGATACCAGAATTTTTTATTCCTAGTATTTTGAATAGAGGATTGGCGGTTGCTTCTGCTGACAGATTTGCAGGAGCTGCGTACTTTTTTTATGAAGGGGAGGATACTGTTGTTCAAAGAGAAAATTCGCGAACTTTGTTTAGTCGGTATGTAACTGAATTTGTCAAACAAATTTTATATCATGGAACTTAAACTCAAATTGTCTAAAAATAATATAGCTCCTCTAGAAGGGCTATTGATCAAAGGTGGAACGCTACGTTCCTGGGCAACTGCTATGCAGACTTTGGGTTTATCTCCGGAACAACATCCACTTTATGTCTTGCCGGGCACTACTGCTAATTCTGAATGGGGCTGTATAATTTCAGTGAAGAAGGATGAACTACCTCAAGATATTGGTCCTTATGCTTATTGCCAATTGGTAGAAGGTCTTTTGTTTATTCCAGTATTTACAAATGTATTTCCAAAAATTATTTCTGGAGAATTGAAAAAAGTATTACTCAATACACCTCATTTATTACATCCAGAAATTGGTCTAGTAAAGTTGGAAACACCACTCAATTGGTCGGAATATTTATTGGTGGGAACACCAGAGAAAAAACTAATTTTTCCTTCCCCTAGTCGGTTGTCTATACCAAGTCGAGTGCGTAGTTTTCGGATTGAAGCACTTTCTCCTGAAGAGTTGTTGAGTCAACTAGATCAACAAATCGGAAGCGATGAAGATCTACCAGAACATTGTCCACTCAACTTGATGGAAAAGGCTAAGCTAAAATTATTACAACAGTTTTTTAGCGAAGAGGCCAAGGGAGAAAACGGTGAAAGACCAGCCGAGAAATTGGATGCCATCCGTAAGATGTTTGGGGGCGTAGATGATGATTGGTTGGAACGCCTTGAAAAAGAATACAACGAACTAGAAGAACGGAATAAAAAAGAAGTAGAACGGTTACTAGATTTGTTGAAAAAAGATCCAAAAAAAGGATTACAATATGCGATTCCTTTGGATGATAAAGGAACAGGGCGTGGATTTTCAGGAGGGTTTGGAGATTTTACTTTGAGTAAGCGTTGGGGAAATTTTTCGCTCGGTAGAGAGGGTAGCGGTGGTTCAGGCGGTGTAAATTTAGGAGATGATTTTTATCGAATCAGGGAGCAATATATGAAGACGGCGGAAGAATTGATTCGTAATGGAGATTTTCGGGAAGCAGCTTTTGTGTATTTAAAATTATTGAAAAATTATCGTTTGGCTGCTGAAACACTAGAAAAAGGTGGTCTTTATTCAGAGGCGGCAAGTGTTTATTTAAAGCATTTGTCTGATAGAAGAATGGCGGCGAATTGTTATGAAAAAGCCAATAATTTGATGGAAGCCATCGATCTTTACAAGGAGATAAAGATGTTTGAAAAAGTAGGCGATTTATATTTAAAATTGGATGATAAAGAAGCGGCATATTTACATTATGAAATGGTCGTAGAAAATTATCTTGAAAATTTTCAATATCTAAAAGCTGGATTATTGGTGAAAGATAAAATGGATGACTTGTCTCGTGCTCGAGATTTATTTCATCAAGGGTGGATTGAAAAATGTGATATTTATAATTGTTTAAATAATTATTTCAATACTTTTAAAGAAGAAACCGATTTTAGATTTGCTTTGCAAGAACTCGTGAAAAATGAAAATTTATCTAGGAAACAATACGAAGTCTTGGTTACTACTTTACAAGTTGAGTTTTCTAAACGGGAAGGTGTTATGGCTAGTGAAATTCGAGATATTGCTTATGCGATTATTTCAAAGCAAGCAAAAGTGAATCCTCAATTGGTGCAAAGTTTGCGCGGTTTTAATCCTTTTGATTTAGAACTGAGAAGGGATTTGATTATTCGGAGAGAAGGTTATTGATTAATTTATTTTGTGAATTAGGGGTAAAAGTAAACTCACGAATTAAAGTAGTGCATTTTGTAAATGTTATGTTTTTTTGCTTCTGACTTCTGACTAGGATGTTCAATTAATGAAAGAAACTTCTGCCCTTTTTACGAAATACTGCGACCGCTCTGCGGTCGAAACCTCCGCCGCGAAACCTTGGCTAATATACTTTGATCTCTCTGAGATCATAGCTTTGAAAGGGGAAATGACCGCAGAGCGGTCAAAGTATGTTAGCTAAAGTAGTTAGCGTTAAACGACCGACCACAGAGTGGTCGCAGTATTTTTAATATGTATTTTCAAAAAAAATGTAGGGAAAAATTTCCTTTTTATAGGGTAGATTGAACACCCTAGCTTCTGGCTCTTTTCCATCGCGATAGAAGCAAGAAGCGTTTTCTAAAATAGATTGGATTTTAGCTAAATTTTTAAATTTTGATTCGCATTTCTTGTTAAGATTCATTCCTATATTTTATTGAAAAAGATAGACTACAATTCCTACCAGGAAACCACTTAAGACCATGGTACCATCCATTAAGCCGGTATAAAAATAATCACTTCGTTCCGGAGTGGTTTTTTTTATTAAAACCATCGTTGTCAAATAAGTGATGGACAAGGCAGCCATAATAGGGATAGAGTAATAAAACGCTTGCCAACAATAGAGATTGATTCCGAGGGCTACCATGAGCATTCCAATAGAAATTTGCTTAGTTCGATTTACGCCCCATTTTGCAGGTAGCGTACGAACGGCTGATTGTTCATCCACTTTTAGATCTCGAATGTCGAACGGTAGGGTGATGGCAAAAATAAACAGGAACCGTTCTATAAAACTGAGCATAATTCCTTTGGTTGGAGCCAGATCATACGCTAGTGCAGGAAGTAAAACCGTAATCCAAGCCCAGACTAAAGCGACAAGAAAAATTTTTATATCATTTAAATCTCGCAATCTTTTTTTATTACCTAAAATTGGTAAAACATATCCTAGTGATAAAAGTCCCGGAATAATAATAGACAATTGAGTAGAACGATTGAGTAGAAAAAAACAACCCGTTGCTACGATGGCACCGACCCCAGCATAAATCTGGATATGGCTTTTATATTGCGTAATAACCGTATATCGCTCTAATTGAAAATAAGCATGAGATTTAGAAATTCCGACAATGCGGTGCAAGGCATAAAGAAATAACGTGCCTGCAAAAACAAATCCAGTGAGCGGATCGAGGTAAATTTCTTGTTGATAAATTAAGGTCGTTTGCCAGAGAAGAGAAAGGCTACCAAGTGCAATCCAAAAATTTCCATACAGTATTAGGTTGGTAAACTTGTATAGGATACTCATGGAGTGTTGAGGTGTTGATTTGTTTAATCGTTGAGTTTGCTTTAAAAAGTGTTTTTCTCGCAGAGACGCAGAGAACGCAGAGACCTGCCTACCGGCAGGCAGGTTCTTTAACGTGTATATCTTTTAACGCGAAGCAATTATATATTTTATTCTTGTTAAATAAGGTTTAGAATTTCTGTTTTTCTACTTTTTAGAGTGGACTCATTGTTTAATCATTTAAGACGATTAAGCACCCTAAACGATTAAACAATCTAAACGATTAAACACCCTAAACACCCTAAAAATATTTAAAGTTATGATTCTTCTTAATATTCTTCAAACTTTCGTAGATCAATTGGATCACTGCTTCTACGTCGTCTTTATGGGCCATTTCAACGGTGGTATGCATATAGCG
>JALZUU010000594.1 GCA_023300665.1 Saprospiraceae bacterium
AATCTATATGAGAGGTGTAATGTTATCAGGTCGCTGGAATATTATGATTAACAATTTAAAAAATTAAGAAAAAATAGGGGACAATTTAGAACTGCGCCCGTTTATCTTCAATTTCGTATAGTTTTTCAAAGGTATCACCCTCTGGAAATCCATCTTTTCTATTCGTTTTAAACGTAACTCCAGTTACCAAAACAAATGGAAAATCCTTATTAGGAGCATCGTTGATTAAATCCATCCGCAATGTGGTGGAACCAGGTATGTTCTCCTCATAAGTTGCCATATAAGTACTCCAATTCCCCTCCGAGGATTGGGCATTCATCTTGGTCATACAAGATAGAATTAATATAAAAATATAGATTAGATTTTTCATCATTCAACTGTTTTTCTAGTTTTTAGAATCAAGTTAATTCTTCTTAAATTTTTAACATGATTTTTCCTCAAATTTAACCATTATCTCTCAATAACCTAACAAGACTACTCCACTCAACCAATTCTTTTTACACGACGCATAGCAAATCTCCCTTTTCTTTCTTAAACTTGTCTTCCATTTGCCAGCTCATAATTAGCGGCTTTTTAAACTCCACTTATGAATAAATTTGATCGTGTTATTTCTACCCTAGTGCTCCTACAAACAAAGCGGGTTATCAAAGCACAGACTATTTCTGAACGGTTTGATATTAGTACCCTTAAAAATGCAGGGATTCCAATTATTGGAGATCCAGGGATTGGCTATTCTATTATGGATGGGTATCGAATGGCACCGATCATGTTTAACGAAGGAGAAGCAACGGCTTTGCTGACTGCGGAAAAAATTATTGGTAAGATGACGGATCAAGATACGCAAGCCTACTTTTCTAGTGCCATGATGAAAATTAAAGCGATTTTAAGAAGCGCTGAAAAACAATCTTTAGCAATTTTAGACGATTCCATTGTTATTTCTAATACAAAAAATGAAGAAAGTAAAGCACAACTTCAAGACTTGTTTAAAAGTATTTCCGCAAAGCAGATTTTAAATATAGAATATAAAAAAGCAGATGGGTCAATTTCTAATCGGAATTTAGAATCAATTGGCTGTTATCATCAATTTAATCATTGGTACCTTGTCGCTTTTTGTCAACTAAAAAACGACTATCGAACTTTTAAATTAAATCGCATTCAAAACCTAAAATTATTAGATCAATTTTTTGATAAATCTCATATCAGTCTGCAAGATTACATTGACCAACAACAAGAGAGTTGGAAAGAAGCACAACAATTTCATGCTATAGAAATAGTGTTTTCAAACGATTATGTAAAGTTTGCTGAATCTAGAAAATACTATTTTGGTTTTGTAGAGCAATCTGTCGAACCCGATGGAATTCATATGAAATTTCTAAATAGTTCTTTAGAAGTCGTGGCTCGCTGGTTGATGCAGTTCGGCGATCAAGCTACGGTGATTACTCCAGTTATTTTAAAAGAACGGTTACGCACGTTGGCTACACAGATGTTTGAGCATTACAAGTAGAGTTATTGGTTATTGGCTTTACACTTATGTTAAAAACTAGTCTCCAAATAAAAATTTCCAGTTAAAAAACTTACTGACATACTGTTGTCATAGACCGATTATATCTTTGTGTTAACAAGAATTACAGGAGAATTTTCCTGATTTTTAGAACCATAAAATTTATATCTATTATGACAACACAAGAAGTAGCCAATAAATTAGTAAAACTATGTCGCCAAGGTAATTATGAACAAGCGATAAAAGAACTTTACTCCCCAGAAATCGTTTCTGTGGAACCAGAAGGTGCACCAAATAGAATTGTAAAAGGCCTTGAAGCCATCGCGATTAAGGGAGCAACTTTTGAAAGTAAAATTGAAAAAATAAACAAGCGTGTTATTTCTGATCCGATTGTAGCAGAGAATTTTTTCTCCTGTACTATGTGTATGAATATCCAATTTAAAGGTGCGCCAATGGCGAGTGATATGGATGAAGTTTGCGTGTATACCGTACGGAATGGGAAGATCATTAAAGAAGAATTCTTTTACACACCACAGCCGCAGATGGCTTAGTGATTCTTGAATTTTTCTAAATAAAAATTTTTAAAGACCTCTAAGTGGATAGCCTTTTATCGACTTAGAGGCTTTTAGATTTCTTCCTTATTTTTAGAAAAGGTATAATTTTTTGCTACTTTTAATTCATACCAAGCGAGGACCACCACAATAATTATTTCACCAATAATATAAATCCAACCTAAATAGGTGATAACTTGATAATGGTAAAAAGCTAGCAGCAATGATAAGAAACAATAAAGTAGATTAACGATCGCAATTCTTTTTAAAAAACTTCCTAAGTTTTTTTCGATTTTGAAATAAACATAAAAATCGTAGATCATAAAAAAACAAGGCAAGGCCGCTAAAAAATAGAGCGTATTTTTGGGAATACCAAAATAAGATTCAAGCTTAACCAAAACCACTCCTAACAAAAAAGCGGAAATGATCGCACCAAATCCATCAAGCAGAAAAAGTTTTTTTAGTTTAGTTTTTTCCATTTACCAATTTTTTATTTTGTGAAGCTGTTTAAGAATAAATTCAGTCGCTACTGATTTTACATGAATCTAATTGCTACATCTTTGAGGAAGTCAAGACTACTAGTAGATATTTGAAGATGTTCAACTGAATAATCTCGAAAAACCTGCTTAACAGCCTCAATGTTCGAGTCCCAAACTGTAACTTCGTAGCCAATTTTACCGTTTGACTCTTCAGTAATACTAAATTCACGCCTAGGGACTGGATGAATTTGGCCATTGATGTTTATTTCAAAAATGGCTAATAAATAAAGAAAAACAGAAATATAGTTTATCTATTCTTTTTTGGGCTATTTAATATTAACTTGCAACTACTTATCAGAATTTGGTCCTTAGCAAATGAAGTTTTCTAATAACTTCATCCAAAATACGTTATTCCTTTTAAATTTTTCGATACAACTTTTTTCTTAGATGGATTTTTTTAAAATCTAAATCTAAGAAGTGTCTACTCTATGGTTCATTTTAAACTATTTAGTATAAAAATTTCTAAAAAAAGCCAAACCACTCATGCTCAAAACTTTAACTACCATTCTATCCGCTTTAATTTGTCTAGTTTATTTTACGACAACCTTAAATGCACAAATCTATGTCAACGAATTCCTCGCTTCTAATGAATCTGGTATTACAGATGAAGCCGGAGATTTTGAAGATTGGATCGAAATCTACAATGCGGGTAATAGTCCAGTAAATTTAGCGGGTTATTATATTTCTGATGATCTACTAGAACCTCTATTATGGCAAATTCCAACAGATGGAAACCCAAACCTTACTACTGTTCCGGCTGGTGGCTATCTAATTCTTTGGGCCGATAAAGATACGGAAGATGGTCCTCATCATATTGATATTAAGTTAGGTGCTAGTGGCGAATCGATTATTCTAACCGCTCCAGATGGCGTAACGGTGATCGATCAGCTAAGTTTTGGACCACAAACAGAAGACATCTCGAATGGAAGAGAAACCGACGGTGCTTCCAATTTTGTTTTCTTTCCAACGCCCTCTCCTGGAGCAGAAAATATTTTAAGTGGTACTCCAACTTCAATCATCAATTTAGAAATACCAATTAATGCTGGTATTGATGATGCAGAGCAGGAACCTAGTGGTGCCATCAATTTATTTAGTTCTGATATTGAAATGATCGAAGAACTCGGTGGTTCCTCCACTGCTGCCTATCGTTTTGATAATATTGCGCTTCCAGCTGATGCCGTGATCACAGAAGCCTACCTTCAGTTTGTGGCAGATGAAATCCAAATAAGTCCTACCAACTTAACCATACATGGCGAATCGACCGGAAATGCGGCATCCTTTCAACCATTCAATCAAAATATTACGAATAGAAATACAACGAATGCTTCTACTAACTGGATTCCTGAACCCTGGTTTATTGTGGGAGCTAGTGGTCTAGATCAACGATCTCCTGACCTCACCGCTATCCTAAATGAAATTATTGCAAATCCAAATTGGAATGAAGGAAACGCAATGGCCTTTATCATTTCTGGATCTGGAAGGAGAACGGCAATTTCTTTTGAATTGGATCCGTTGAAATCAGCAAAGCTAATAATTGAAGCTGAAGTTCCTTTATCCATCGACCCAATTCCAACCGTTTATATCAACGAAATTGCGGCAAATTCCTCCGAATTTCGAGATGAAACTGGAACCAAAGAAGATTGGATAGAAATCTATAATCCGCATCCGACACCAGTAGATTTAGGTGGATTATTTTTGAGTGATAAACTAAGCGATTTAGATAAATGGCAAATTCCTGCTGGTACTGTTGTTCCAGCCGAAGGTTACCTAACTTTCTTTACAGATAATGATGAAGAAGATGGACCCTTACACACCAATTTTAGCTTAAAAGCTGGTGGTGAAGAAGTGGTGCTTTCTCAATTATTGGTCACTGGCTTATCTATAGTTGATCAGGTAGTCTATGATGAAATTCCCTTTATGGCCACCTATGGTCGGGAAATTGATGGTGGAAATAATTTTATTTTATTTGGCAATATAACACCGGGAGCTTCTAATAATGGAGCAGGTTTATATCTCCCTTCTCCGAGTTTTTCGGTGGCAAGTGGGGCTTATCCGAATACACAATTTGTGACCCTTAATTCAACCGTTTCTGGAACCGACTTTTTCTATACTTTAGATGGTTCTACACCTGACGGTAATTCTATGTTTTACAATAGACCGATTGCCATTTCTGAAACATCCAGTATTAGAGCCATTGCCAAAATGAATGGTTTTGCTGATAGCCAACCTTCTGATGCAACTTATTTGATTAATGAAAATAAAAACCTCCCTATTTTATATATCACTACAGATCCAGATAATTTCTTTGATGATGAAATTGGCATTTATGTAGATGGGACCAACGGAGTTATCGCCTATTGTGCGACGGAGCCGGTTAACTGGGCCAGAGACTGGGAGCGTCCCATAAATCTAAAAATGTTTTTACCAGATGGAGCACTAGCTTTTGACGTAGAAGCAGGAGTAGAAATTAATGGAGCTTGCTCTAGAAATTTACCGATGAAAAGTCTTGGAATTTCTCTTAGAGATAAAGAATATGGAGATGAGGCGATTGAGTATCCACTATTTCCTGAAAGAGATCATGAAGATTACCAGCGTTTAAAAATTAGAAATAGTGGTCAAGACTTTGCAAGGCTTGGATTTAGAGATATGATCAATCAAAATTTGTTGACGGATAAATTAGATCTTGACTTACAAGCTGGTCTTCCTGCGATCTTATATATCAATGGAGAATTCTGGGGTCTTCATAATTTAAGAGAAAAATTTGCGGGTGAATATTTTGAAGCTATCTATGAGGTCGACGAAGATGATTTAGATATTATCAAAAGTCCTGGACTTCCATGGAGTAGCGAGAAAAGAGGTACAGAGGATATTTATGATGCACTTTTTGAGGTGGTCGAAAATAGTGATTTTACCAATGATTCTCAATGGGATTATTTCGATTCTCAAGTAGATGTCAATGAAATGATGAACTACTGGATCGCCATGACTTATATGAATAATTACGACTGGCCTGCCAATAATTTAACTGTTTGGAGAGAACGAAAAGAAGGGGCCAAATGGCGATACGGAATGACCGATACGGATGGTAGCACCCAGAATAATTTAATCAGTGAAGAATATGATACACCTAGTTATAATAAGTTTGCAACGATCAATGACCCAAATAACATTCTTTGGCCAAATCATTCTAATAGTACACTTTTTTTAAGAAAATCTTTGGATCGTACGGCCTTTAGAGACGAATTTATTCAGCGTTCTTGTAGCGTAGTTGAGTTGGTGTATAATCCTACTCGAGTTAATTCTTTTGTTGACCAAATCGTCCCGTTATTTGAACCCAATGTACCTGAACATATTAATCGATGGGACGCAGAGGCTAATGTCATGGGTGGTAGCATTTGGAGTTGGTATGATTGGATCGCGCTTTATCGTGATTTTTATGAGCAAAGACCTGTCTTTTGGAGACAACATCTAAATGATTTTTACAACCTCAATGGATACTACGATCTAACGGTTAGCTTTGATGTCAATTCAGGTGGAGATGTTTTTGTAAATACCAATGAAATGGAATTGCCTTATAATTATGTAGGAACTTATTTTCGAGACATTCCATTACAACTCAAAGCCGTTGCCAAGCCAGGTTTTGTATTTCAATTTTGGTTAGAGACTGGAAACACCAATCCAGTTATTGATTTTGTTGGAAACGGAAATACCACCTTAACCCCTATTTTTCAATTATCTGATTGTTCCGATGAAATTATCGGCACTGCTTGTGATGATGGAGATGCTTGTACGATAAATGATGTTTTGGATACAGATTGTAATTGTGCTGGAACCTTTGAAGATACCGATGCGGATGGTGTCTGTGATGCGGAAGATCAATGTATTGGAATTGATGATAATAATGATTTAAATGGAAATGGGATACCAGATGATTGTGAAGAATGTATCGATGCAGATGGAGATTCTGTTTGCGCCGAAAATGATTGTAATGATTTAAATCCAGCCATTCCTACTAATCCTGGCACCTCTTGTAATGATCAAAATTCACAAACAGTTAATGATATTATTTTAGCAGATGGTTGTACTTGTGAAGGAACGCTTCTACCACCTCCTCCATCAGAAAACTATTGTGAATCAGAAGGAGAAGCTCCTTGGTTAGAATGGATTGCAGGAATT
>JALZUU010000595.1 GCA_023300665.1 Saprospiraceae bacterium
ATTTCTCAAGAAAAAACACATAATTTATTATACATCAATCAAGGGGATTTGACCTTTAAAGAAAGCGCAGCCACTTACGGACTTGACTTTGCGGGTTATTCGACCAATGCTTCTTTTTTCGATTATGACGGAGATGGAGATTTAGACGTTTATCTTTTAAATCATTCGGTGCACTCGATTCATAGTTATGGAAAAATTGATCGCCGAAAGGTACGAGATGACTTAGCAGGAGATCGACTTTACGAAAATAAAATGAATGAATCGGCTGGTAAATTTGTTGAAGTGACTAAAACTGCTGGCATATATAGTTCAGCACTTGGATATGGATTGGGGATCATCACAGAAGATTTTAACCAAGATGGAAAAGTGGATGTTTATGTTGGAAATGACTTTCATGAAAACGATTATTTATACCTAAATAATGGGGATAAAACCTTTACGGAATCTTTTAATCAGTTTTTTAATCATAGCTCTAAATTTACGATGGGCGTTGATGTGGCGGATTTAAATAACGATGGTCGTGTCGATATTTTTACGACAGATATGTTGCCTTTTGATAAGAAAGTGGCCATGAAATCTGGCGGAGAAGACACCGATCAAATTTTTAAAATTAGAAATGAATTTGGTTTTGAAGACCAATATGCAAGGAATCATTTGCAAATCCAAAACCCTGATTTGCATTATTCAGATATCGCTTTGATGACCAATACGTATGCGACGGATTGGAGCTGGTCTTGTCTCTTACAAGATTTTGATAATAATGGACTTAAAGATATTTTTGTGACCAATGGAATTGTTAATCGACCAAATGATTTAGATTATATTAATTTTATTAATGAACAAGCTGCTTTTATTCAAAATGGATTATCGGAAGAAGGGCTAGCGAGGGTGATGAAAAACATGCCTTCCGAACCACTTAAGAATATCCTATTTCGCCAAGAAACGTCCTTGCGATTTTCAGAATTATCTTCCTCTTTTATTGGAAAACCAGGTTTCTCAAATGGCGCAGCGTATGCTGATTTTGATCAAGATGGGGACTTAGATATTCTAGTTAATAACATCAATGATGAAGCAACTTTATTAGAAAATAAAGTAGGTAATCAACAAAATTATATCAGTTTTAAATTAGTAAATAACCTAAATAAACATTCGGTGAAAGGTGCTAAAATTATTGTTAATACTAAAAATGGAATTATTGAAAATCGTCTATTGAATACAAGAGGTTATCAATCTTCTAGTACTCATCAAGTCTATTTTGGATTAGGAGCTATTAATGAAATAGAAAAGGTAACGGTTGTTTGGCCAGATGCTACAGAAACTATTTTTACAGATTTAAAACTAAATCAATTGCACACCCTTGAAAAGGCCGAAAATCAATCCAATCATCAATATCCAAAACCATTGGTAGCGACGGCGACCGTTGCTCCATTTAGTAAACATTTAGAGAATAATTATGAAGATTTTAATATAGAAAAACTAATTCCAGAAAAACTTTCTCATGAAGGACCTGCCGTTGTCTATGCAGATTTTAATCAAGATGGGATCAAAGATTTATTCCGTGGAGGAGGGCAATCGCAGGCACCAGAATTGTATTTCGGAACAGGAACAGGATTTAAAAAAGTAAAAAATGAAAGCTTTGATCGAGATATTAAATACGAAGATGTAGATGCAGCAACAATTGATTTTGATGGAGATGGGGACTTGGATTTATATGTTGTAAGCGGAGGAGGCGTCCACAAAGAATTAGCCAAACAACTAGAAGATCGACTTTACCTAAACGATGGAAAAGGAAATTTAAAACGGCTACCTGTATCACTTCCTCATACCAATGGAGGGACCGTTGCCGTAGGAGATTATGATGGAGATGGATTTGATGATTTATTTATCGGAGGCAGATCTATGAGTGGATTGTATGGTTTGTCACCCTATAGTTATCTCCTTCGCAATAAAAGTGGATTTGGGGTAGAGCTAGTTCAAAAAGAAAGATATGGAATGATTACGGATAGCCAATGGAGTGATTATGATGGAGATGGTGATTTAGATTTAGTGTTTTGTGGAGATTGGACGCCGATAAGTATACTTGAAAATCAAGGAGATGGAAAACTGATTTATCGTTCAAAAGATGTAGGATTGCTTAACACTGGTGGATTGTGGAATGCCATTTATTTACATGATTTTAATGGCGATGGTCGGATGGATATCCTTGCTGGAAATGCCGGGGAAAACTTCAAATGGAAAGCTTCCCCAAAAGCACCTATCAAATTATTCGTCGGAGATTTTGACGAAAATGATCAACCAGAACCGATTATCTTTAATAATTTTTTTGGTGAAAATATGCCTTTCTCAGGATTGGATAAATTAAAAAGCCAAGTACCTGGATTTCGGAAACAATTTCAAACTTACGCAGAATTTTCAACCATAGAAAAAATAGAAGACCTGAAACTTTTTAATCCCGAATTAATCGCCGACCAGCGAGAAATTCGAGAACTACGCTCCATGCTTTTCTTATCCAATGGAGAAAAATATGAAAGTATTCCGCTCCCAGATCAAGCCCAGTGGAGTAGTATTCAAGATTTTACGGTAACAGATATAGGAGAAATTCTTTTTGTCGGAAATCACCATGAGTACCTTACCGAATTTGGGAAGAGCACTGGAAATAGCGGTGGAAAAATTGCAAGCTTTAATCCAGAAAAAAATACTTTTGGAAAGTACACTCCGCTAGGCTTACCCGCAGGAATCAATACCCGTAGAATTATTCCTCTCGAATTTGGCGGATACTTTGTAGCTGAAAATTATGGAAAGGGATTTATTTTGAAATAAAATGAAAATGAATTCTACCGATACAATTTAACTAGTTGGCTTCCGGAGCATCGAAGAGAAATAACTCATCAGATCCTCTATATAAGTTATGATCCCGTAAGAATTTTTGATAGAAATTTTAAGCTCATTAAAGAACTAAAAATGGAGGATAAGCTTAATACCTTTTGGAAAAAAGACTAAAAATAAGAACAAACCACGTCAAAAGATATACCCGTTAAACGCCAGAAGGTCTCTGCAAACTTTGCGAGAAGAACACCTTTTAGAACAAGCTCAACGATTAAACAAATCAACAATAAAAAAACCTTACCGATTCCTCGTAGCCATAATTCGGCGGACAAAATTATTCGCCTTTCCAGCCTCTACTGGATAAATTTCCATCTTATTACCATCTGGCATTTTGATCGATAAATCCTTTTCTTTCATTCCGGTGAGTTCGCTATAGAAACGATCATTACTACTACCGATTTCTAAGATTCCTTGTTTAAAACCAAAATAATAATAAAAATCACTAGGAGATTTGATATAAATATAAATTCGATCATCTCCGCTAGAAGGCATTTTAAATTCTACGTGACAAGTTATCTTACGATTGATCGGTGTTCCAGAGATGACACCAACAGATGCCTCACTTTGACTGGTCACCATTGATTGATATTCTGAATCCCATTTTAAATTTAATTTAGAAAATAGGAAAGTATAATCATTGTATTTTTTTGGAAGTTCAATACCAATGCTTTGGGTTTTGGCCAAGACATTTTTGTAGTCTTTGTCATTATCAATTAATTCCGCCAAGGTCTTTTTATAATAATCTCGATCCGTCATATAATCTATCGGTCGAGCATCATAGGCACTACTAATAAAATCAGATACCATAATCTTTCTTAGTTTTTCAGGAATGGCCATGGTAATTCCAGCCATGGCTTCTGCCTTAAATTTTTGATCTGCGGTGCCACCAGGAAAAGCAGTTTCTACAAAACCAGCGGCATCAACATCCACGTAACTCAGTTGAGAACCCAATTCTAATTTTCCTTCTGCTTTAACACTATTATCTTTAACAGAATAAACCATTTTATTACCTCGAATATAATCTCTAGTAACATTGGTAGAGTCTCCAAAAATAAAACTGTCTTCTGCTTTATCGTATTTAAAAACACCTCGTGCATCAATGATCGCACGATCTTTTCTTAATTGTGTTGGCTGCATGGCCCGTGGATAAACTTTAGCATCAGTTTTACTTAAAAATACGCCTGTTCGGAGTGGCTCTCCTGCAAAGTTTTTAGGGAGATCAAAAGGAATTACTAAATCTTTTTTATCCGCTTTGGTGACAATCTTAAACCATTGTCGGTTAGGAAGTAAGGGGGCATCTAGTTTTGCAAAACCATCAAAAGCTAGGTTTTTATCATTTGCATTCAGGGTGATGGTTCCTTGGTATTGCGTTTTTGCATCAATATAAAAATTATCGTCCGGCTTAATATCTCCTTTCGCTCGTGTTTCGGTAGGTTTAGTAGATTGATTTCCTTTTCCTATCCGGGCACCAACGATATCTGCAAAATAGATCTCTTGTTTTCGGCCTTCAATATCATATTCATAATAACCTTTTGCTGTATAATCCTTTTTACCTTTGATATCAATAGTAGCTCGGTTGATAACGTGGTATTCGTTTTCTGTACTTGCTACAATTTTAACATTGTTGAGGGTTGACATAACCCCTCCTTTATTGATTTGGACATCTCCTGTTTCAGTATACACATAAGCATCCGCTGTTTGAATTCTAGGGATTCCACCGATTTTTAGTTCGTTGGTTTTTAAATCATAAAAGGCTGTTTTACCTTGAAAATTTAAGGAATCTTGATCAGGATGGATGGAGACAAAATCTCCGTAACCATCTCCTTGATTTTTAAAAGTGATGGTTTCTCCTTTCATGTCCCAGTCTAGTTCACCCATGGAGGTTTGGTATTGATTATAGGGCATGGTGGTAGTGAGGCCAACTTCGTTGGCGATAATCTTACCTCTTTGCGTATCAAAGTCTAGATTAGCATTAACGTTTTTTGTATCAAATGCAAACTCTCCTTCGAAGGCTTTAATCTGTACATTGGCTGTATCTGCCAGTGCAGAGAAAGCACCGAATGACATAAGCTTTGAAGACATAATTCCTTTTTCCCATTCAAACTTACCGGTGGCTTTCAATCCATCGGGGGTCAAAATCAACGTACCATCGACGGTATAATTATCTGCTTTAAAAAGCTTGAAAGATTCTTCTTTTGTTCTAATATACATACTATCCTGATAAGGTAGCCAATCAATAGATACATCGATTCCGACAGCTTGTGGTACCTCAACGGGGCCAGTACGATCTTCTGTTAAGTCAAATCGTTTTGCCGTTCCGGTCATTTGTTTAGGACGGAAAATTAAGTCTTCACTATCCATCGAGGCACTGAGATATTGAATATTTCCTTTGCCAAAAAAACCAGCATTACTTAGGTCAATTTCTCCACGATATTTACCCTTTTGAGAATACGCAGGATAACCACCAGGTCCAGTATTGGTGACAAAGCCAAGACTTTCATCCTCTTCTCGAACTAAAACTGTTTCTTTAAAAATAGGGAAGATTTCAGAACTGTACATTTCTCCTTTAAAACTAACATCTTCTTTAACGAATTCATCTAAATGATTAAAACTAAATTTAGCTAGTTTAAAATAAAAAGAATCTCGTTTGTAAACACCATTTAGGGTTTCTTGATAATCATAGAAAATATAAGAAGGCCCTTTGGTATTATAGGATGGGAAAATAGGAAGATCTTCTTTTCCTGATTTATTTTCTGGAGCATCGATCAATAAAACACCATTCCCATGTTCAATTCTTGAAGCGATTGACAAGGCTTCCGGTTTGCCGTTTTCATCTTCTGCTCCGGTAGGAATAAAAAGGTCAAAATAACGAACGGAATCCATTTCGATATGATTTTTATCATAAGTATAATGCATATTTTTTCCCTCTAAGACGCCAAATCCTGCAAAGACTCTACCGTCAAAATCCATGTCTCTATTTCCATTAAAGACGATATTATCATTAAAAGGTTTGAGGGCCACTTGCTGGACGGGACTAAACTCTACGTTCTCTATTCCTTGTGCATCGATTGTATTATTTTTTAAATCAATTACAGCGTTGGTTTTAGAATAATTGGATACTATTTTTAGTATGTCAAAATCTACTTTTTCTGCGGCGGCATCACTATAATGGTAAACTTTATCCTTTACAAATACTTCTTCTTCGTCCGAATCATAATTAATAAAACCTTGAGATACTAGATCATAAAGTAGACTCTGAATACTCGTTACATCAAAGCGAGGATTCATTTTTTTAGCCAATCCATTTGCATCTAAATGTCTCACCCCTTCTTGGTCAGCATAGGCACGAATTGCCGTTAAAGGGTTGCTGGTAGAAATATTTTGAATTCGTCTCAAATCTCCTTCATCAAAATAATGAATGGATTCAAATTCAACCGTACTAGCATTTGAAAAACTAACAGCACTAGTTCCAAGTAATAAGCTATCACTACTCATTTTCCACAACAATTTATCTACATTGATATTCATGTTTTGTTGAGAGGAAAAGAAAGGATTTCGATCACTCCCTCTTTTTCCACGGTAGAGCTGCATTTCTTGTTTTGGAATATCAAATTTAATATTGATAGAAGGATGATAGATAGAATCTTGACCACTATAAATAATCATTTCCGTTCGTTCAGAAGCAATTCTTTCGTTTTTACGAATGACAAAATTTTCTGAATACCCTCGAAATCTTTTTTGGTTGCCATCCTTAATCGTGATAAAGGCTTTGTTTTCTTTAGTTCCAAATCCATATACGGTGGTACCATTAATTTTAAAACCACCTTTATAACTTATTCCTTCTCCGATATCATCAATCTTTATTACTTGATCGTAAGACTCAAAACGAGGATAAGAACCATCATCTTGATTTTTACGGGCCATGATTTTATCTTCAAATTTTCCGTCTATTTTTACATTTCCAAAAAAGTCTGGATAGTTTAAAGTTGCTTTTTTGACTCGATAAAGACTCTTTTTTATATCAATAGAATACGTATCAACAACCGCGGTGATATCTAGGGATTCTCCAAACCGTTTCCAATCCACTTTTCCACCGTTTCCAATCCATTTTAATTCCGTTGGATAATAGGCGCCTTGTGTTCCTGAAATCATGATGGTATCCTTTTTACGAAAGCCATACAGGTCTACTTTGTCATAACTTACACTAGGTTTTTGTTCATCATAAGAAAGTCTGAAATCATCGGCTTGACCCATCCAATTTACCCCTGCTTTTGGTTCTTTAAAAGTTTGGTGTTCAAAAAAGAAATTAGAAAATTTAAGGTAAGATTGAAACGGTTTGACTTTTCTATTTTTTATATCTCCCAACATTCCATCTAAAACCAAATGCCAATCTTTAAATTTCTGTTCCCCATTTGCTAATTTTTTCACCTTAACTAATGCAGAAAGATAATCGAGAAAATAAGGAGAAGGCCGCATTTTATTGGACAACATGGCATTACTCGTTTTTACCAATTGATTGAATTCTTCATCATTAAAAATCCCTGCTTTAAACTGGGCTTCATAGTTTTTATATGCCTCTTCCATTTTCTTTTGCTTACTGGTCGTCATAAAAGTCTTTAGCTGTTCCATATATTCGGTCGGAACGGCTGAAAACTCACTGATTTTTTGAGCAGATAAGAAAAAGGAAGTACCTAAAAATAGGGTGGTAAGGAATAAAATTCTTTTGAACATAAGATTAAAATTTTGCCATTTTTGTTTAAAAAACATTGTGGCTTTTATTGAAGTTTTTTAAAAACTTCAGGGTATAAAAACAGGTGAATCAATAATTAGGATTAATTGGCATTTTAAATAAATACGTTATCTCTTAATTTTTGTTTAAGACCATACAAATCCAATTTCCTCGGGTTTGTACTTCTTGGACGGCAAAGCCTTCTTGTAAGGTGGAGTTTCGGAGGAGTTCAGTATCTTGCTCAATAAAGCCAGAGATTAATAAATAACCGCCTTTATTTAGCTGATTATATAACGTTGGAAGACTCTTTAAAATTACGTTTCGATTAATATTTGCTAGAATTATACCATAATGGTTCATTTTTAGTTGATCAAGGGTACCCTCGTAGGTGGTTATTTTGCTACAATTGTTCAAGGCGAGATGTTCGATGGTATTTTCCACGGCAGGTGGTTCAATATCAACTGCATCAATGGCAGTGGCTCCTAATTTTTCCGCTAAAATGGCTAAAATTCCTGTTCCACAGCCATAATCAAAGGCCGTTTTACCTTTAAAATCCAATTTTGCCATTTGATCAATCATCATCCAAGTAGTGGCATGGTGACCAGTCCCGAAGGCCATTTTAGGTTGAATATGGATCTCGTGATCGACTGGAGGCTCAAAAGAGGGATGAAAATCAGCCCTAATTCCACAAAAATCCTTTACTCGAATCGGCGAAAAATTCGATTCCCAAACGGCATTCCAGTTTTTATAAGGGATAAAAGTTTGCTCAAAACTAAAATCTAACCGCTCTTTTAACTCGTTCAGTTCGTTTTGAATCTCCTTAGAGTCCTCTTTGGCAGGAATATAGGCGTCAAGCTTTTTTTCAGCTACTTCAAAACTATCGAAAGGCAGGTGTTGAATAAATGCGAGTAATAACTCTGGGTCTTGGGTGGTAAAGGTGATTTTGTGGTAATCCATGGTGTTTTGTTATCTCTTTACTTTTAGTGGTGTTTGGAGGAAATTTTGAATTTTGAATGAGGAATTTTGAATGGGGCTTATATTGTTAGATTAAGCCTTAAATTCAATATTCAGTTAGTCAATATTCGATATTCAATATTCTTTTTCCTAATCATAAACCTCGTTCCGACAAGATTTTAGCGTATTCATCAATAAAGCCGTAACTGTCATTGGGCCAACACCGCCAGGAACAGGTGTGATAAAGCTACACTTCGGCGCTACTTCATCAAATTTTACATCACCTGCCAATCGGTAGCCTCGTTTGCGAGAAGCATCATCTACTCGGTTGATTCCTACGTCGATAACCACGGCACCTTCCTTGACCATATCCGCTGTCACATATTCCGGAATCCCAAGAGCAACAATCAGGATATCTGCACGTCGCGTATGCTCGGCAATATTTTGTGTTCGACTATGGCAAAGGACTACAGTCGCATTACCAGGATTTGCCTTTCGAGAAAGCAAAATACTAATGGGCGTACCAACAATATTACTTCTGCCTAGTACAACACATTCTTTTCCAGAAATATCAATGTTATTTCGGTCTAACATTTGAACGATACCAAACGGAGTGGCTGGTAAATAAGAGGGGAGACCTTGCGCCATTCGTCCAAAATTAGTCGGATGGAATCCATCAACATCCTTTTTTGGATCAATAGCGAGGGTGATTCTTTGTTCGTTAATATGCTTAGGCAGAGGGAGTTGTACAATAAATCCATCAATTTCAGGATCCTTATTTAGTTTATCTACAATCTCTAATAATTCGCTTTCTGTTGTTTCGGGTCCTCGCTCGATTAGGGTAGAATTAAATCCAACTTTTTCGCAACTCTTCACTTTATTTCGAACATAAACTTGCGAGGCTGGGTCTGCACCTACGAGGACCGCTGCTAAGTGTGGAGGACGATTTCCTTCGGCAACATAGGCCGCTACGGTCACGGCAATTTCTTCTTTGATAGTGTTGGCCAGTTGACGACCGTCGATTAATTCCATAGGTGTATGTAAAAGCTGTTGGTGAAAGGCGCAAAGGTACTATTTATCTAAGTATCTAAATCAAGAGATAGAAAAGAAATTTATCATCGAAAGAATGTCATTTCCAAGTGGAAATTTCAGGTTGACTGTTAAAGTCTAATTAAAATAGTGATCTTTTTTTAAAAATTCACAAATAAATCACACTTCTATCACCAAAAGACTTATCTTTGCTGCTTATCAACAAAAACTGATCAAATCAACATTTCAGATAACTACTTATGGGCGGTACAAGCATTATTACAAAACGTTTTATTAAATGTCATAACAAATTACGAGAGGACAACCGAGTGCGGTCTAGTCGTCAATTTGCCTTGTCATTGGAGTATTTACCACAGAGTTTGAGTGAAATTCTGAAGGGACGACGGGATGTAACAATCGAACTCTTACGGAAGGCCGTAGAAAAATATAAAATCAACCCAGTTTACATTTATACCGGCGAAGGGCCTATGTTTATGACCGAAGAGGACCATAAATCCTTCCGCGTATTGACCATTGTCACCAATGCGCAAGAAGACGAGCGGATTGTGCATGTGCCTATTCCTGCTCAAGCTGGCTATGCTGCAGAAACCTCAGATCCTACTTATATTCAAGATTTACCGACCTTTACCTTACCAGATTATAAATACAAAATAGGAACCCATCGTTCTTTTGATGTGGCGGGCGATAGCATGGAACCGACTTTATTCGAAGGAGATAAAGTAATTTGTAGCTTTTTGGAACCAACGCTTTATGAAAATGCGATGAAGGACAATTATGTTTATGTAATTGTGACCAGAGGCGATGTCGTAGTCAAAAGAGTAACGAATAAAATCAAGGAGAACAATCAGTTGATCTTACATTCAGATAACAACTTTTATGAAGATTACACCGTTAACTTAGGGGATATTCGAGAGATATGGTATGTTCGAGCAAAAATTAGCCCTTTCTTACCAAGTCCACAGAATATTCAGAATTCCTTGCACGAAGAAATGCGAGAGCTGAAAACCATAATCACTAAACAAGGTCAATCCATCCAGAATCTTAGTATGACGGTTGGAAAAGCACTGGACAAAAAATAAAAGATATGACGATTACAGGAAAAGTAGTATACCAAAACATCGGCATGGGTTGCTGGGGAATCGTAGCCAATAACGGAACAGAATACCGACCCGTTAATATGCCTGAACAACTTAAAACAGAGGGCGCAAAAGTGACCGTAAGTGTTCGACCTGCCAATGAATCTGTTTCTATGTTTATGTGGGGCAAGCCAGTTAAGATTACAAGTTTTGAGACGATTGGGAGTTAGTAAATAACTGACCGATCCCGACTGAAAGGAGGGCAACGTATGACAATACGTTGAGGGAAGGCACCGCGAAAGCGGACGGGATGGCATCTTTTGGTTGTGCAGATTGGTGAATTTTGGCAGAATTGATCGTTTGGTTCCAATAATATTTGCCTCAAAAGTGACCAATTAACATTGTACATTTATCTGGCTTTGGTGAATTATTTAGATAGACTTAAGTAAAAATTACCCCCTTTATTTTCAAAAAAAAAGATTGTGAATTTTATCATATACGACCTGGAAGCGACTTGCTGGGATTTTAATAGTGATCAGTATGAGCAAGAGACTATTGAAATTGGGGCAGTGATGATGAATCGTTTTGGAGAGCAACTAGGAGAATTTAATAAGTTTATTCGACCCATTTTACACCCAACTTTATCCGCCTATTGTTATGAACTCACCTCTATTGATCAAGTGTTGATCAATCGATCAGATACTTTTCCACGGGTTATTGATTCATTTAAAGAGTGGATTGGGTATTTTGATGAGGAAGAATATGTTTTGTGTTCTTGGGGAAGCTTTGATCGGAAACAGTTTATCCGAGACTGTCAATTGCATGACCTTGAATGGGAATGGGCAGAAAAACACCTGAATATTAAACAACAATATCAAGAAATGAAGCGTTTGCATCGTTCTTGTAGTATGTCTAGAGCATTACGTGCAGAAGGAATTGAAGCCTTAGGGACTAAACATAGAGGAATTGATGATGCTCGAAACTTGGTGGAGATTTTTCTGAAATTTCGAGATGAATGGGTCGTTTGATTCAAAAAAAATAGTTTTAGAACATAGAAATAAATTAAACATGAAAAGTAGAATTACTGTATTAGCATTGCTATTGTTTTTTAGTGCTGGATTATTTGCACAGAAAAAAATGAAAAAAGGGCAGATCACTTATAAGGTGACGGAGGTGAAAAGCAAAAAAGCGGGTACCCGGATGTTAGAAGGCATGGAAATGCAACTCTTTTTTGACAATGCCCTTCACAAGTTAGAGATTAAAACCATGGGTGGTTTGATTCAAATGGCAACGATCAGTGATTTAGAAAAAGAAACCCATGCTTCCTTATTCAATATGATGGGGCAGAAGGTTAAAGTATTGAAAGAATCACTTCCTAAAGCAGATAAAAAGAATACCTATAAGATCACCTATAATCGAGATGAGGTGAAAACGATTGCTGGTTATCCTTGTTATCAAGCCTTAATGACCTCCGCCGAAGGAACAGTTTTGACTGCTTATGTTACCAACAAAATTAAAGCAAGACATCCTTATTTTGTCAAGTTGTTTGCTGGCCTAGAAGGTTGGCCGATGCAGTATACGATAGACAATAATGGCATGCGAATGACCTTTTCTGCCCAATCAGCAAATGCCGATGCAGACGTGTCTAAGGTGTTTGAAATACCCGCAGATTATGAAGAAAAGACCGCTGAAGAGCTAAAAAGTATGATGGGAGGGTTTGACTTTGGGTTTTAGTAGAATATTCGATTTGGGCCTTAAAACGCAAAAAAAGTAGTTAAAATGCCTGAAAGCAAAAAAATATTTCAAATATAATTGCCTGATTAACAGTTTTTTAACGTAAAAAAAGCCTTGTTTTTTGGTTTGCCCTAGCATCATAAAGGATTTATCCTTACTTTTGTTATGTTATCTTAGACGAGTATCTCCTTGTACTGAATTTAGTTTTTGTTATTTTATTAGCACTTCTTAAAGTCCACAAAGATTTTCTCTTCTGATTTTTTATTATTTATTTTAATTTTTTTTTATGAACATTTTTGTAGCAAAAATGAACTATGATACTCAAGAGAGTACATTAAGAACCTTGTTTGAAGGTTACGGAGAAGTGGACACAGTGAAAATTGTAATGGATCGCGAAACTGGCCGATCTAAAGGATTTGGTTTCGTTGAGATGCCAAATGATGACGAAGCGCAAAGTGCTATTGACGCTTTAAACGATCAAGATTTCGACGGTAGAACTATCGTTGTTAAGAAAGCAGAACCACGTGCACCAAGAAACAATAACCGAGGTGGTTATGGTGGTGGCGGAAACCGCGGAGGCGGTGGATACGGCGGTGGCGGCGGCTACGGCGGCGGCGGTGGTTACAACCGAAGGTAATTAGTTACCTACCGATAAATAGAAACTTCAACGGCCGATCCAATTCATTTTGGGTCGGCTGTTGTTATTTGGAGTAGTGAATTACAGATATGATATATGCGACACGCTACGCGGTCAGGTTTGAGGTTGGGAGATTTGGTTTATAGAAATGGAATCCCTACGGGGTTTTGTTTTGACTTGTTGGGAAGTTGCTATTTGATCTAAGATTTGTAGTAATAAAAAAAAATCTTATAAAAGAAGACGGTTGTTTAATCGTCTACATGTTGATTGGTACGTTAATTGAAAAAAGTGGCAAAAAAGAAATCAAAGACTAAAAAATACAGACTTGGTTTACTTATCGTAATTACCGTTTTATGTTTAGTAGTATGGGGAACATTAAAGATGGTATATTTAAAACACTTTGGTGTACCAACGATAGCCGTTGTTCAATCTATGTATAAATCAGGCTCTAAAGGTAAATTTGGATGTAAATACACCTATTCTGTAGCAGAAATAAAATATTCAGAACATGTTATATACAAAGATGTGTTTGAAGTCTATGATTCTATTACCATTTTGTACATTCCAATTTATCCAAAAATTAGTGCTCCTCAAAGGATGATTCTAGATTATTATTAATCGCCGCTGTGCCACCACAAAGCCCTTCTAAACCTAACTAAAAAGCTTTCTCGCTCGTTTATACGTCTTCGTATAAAAACGAAAACTTAGACAAACTTCCCTGCTGTGCCACCACAAAATACACTTTTCCGTCCTTACCAAAAAGCGTTATCGTTCGGTTTATGGCTCGGCTTTTGGCTGATTCTTATGCTTATGCGAGGCACCTGAGATACAGGTGATACAATTATCCTACAACATACTCAGCATCAACTCAAGCAGATACAGGAGCATTTATTAGAATCAGATATAGCCTTCAATAGAAAGAATTAAATAACAGAAATATGTGGAGTCATACTTATGCAAGATTATTAGGAAATCAGAACCGAGTACAGGAGATGCATATAATTTTAGAGGACGAGGAGGCCATTCATGTAACAGGTAGGAAAACTTACCTTGATGCATCAAATAAAGCAAATGAATTATTTGGTTCAAATTATGATTGGGTCGAAAATTTTGAGAATTTAACAAAAAATCCTAAAGAAATTTTATATTCAACTGTTGCTTATTTTCCATTAAAATTTCATACAAGCTATAGGCTTAATTTTTTATTCAATACCGATAATGTAGGTGAGGTTACTTTATACATAAATGGGGGAAGTAATGGGTTAGCCGATAGGCAAAATAACTACAATATATTAAGGCAATCAATTTTTAGTTGTCAACAATAGAGACTCTTTTATCAAATAAAAGCAAATAAAAATCACTATTAATAAATAATATGAAAACTTATTTTATCCTTTTTCTAGCTTGTTCTATGTTAAGTTCATGCTCTAGTCAAAAAACACCATGCAAGTTAAATATTTTTGAAAATGAAAGATATTTAAAAAAACAAATTCCTTCTACAATTTGTCTGGAGGAGCAGTGGGAAGTACATAGGGTTTTTTCAAAATTTGATATGGATGGAGATAGTTATGATGACTTAGCACTTATATCATATCCCAAAAATTTAAAAAATGGAGATTCTACGAGGTTAGACATTATAAGACTTTCCGAAGATAAGGAAGAGTTGTCTAGATATACCTACTGTAATGTTTTACCTGTCTATTACAAATGGTATCATTATGAATATGTTGCTAAATTGGATGAGGAAGCACAGGCCAAGTATTTTTATAACGGATTAGTCCCAATTATTAGATTTAAAATGGATGATAACTTAATCAGCTTTCGTATATCAGTTGTTGAAGATGAAGGATTTAATTTAGAATATATATTTAACCAAGATAGTAACTCATGGAAATTAAGAATGTTAGAATCGTGGGTTAAAGATACACAAGGTAATACATCTACTAAAAAAATAGATTTTCAGGAGCAATATTTAAAAGATTTTAATTTACTTTCTTATTTTTAAGAAGTAAGGTAAACTTAATATCCAATAAACCCCTGCATTTTAGTTCTAGCGATGAATAATGCATCGAGAAGGGTAAAGACATGATCTTTACCTGTTGTGACAGTACTTACCGCTATGCCACCACAAAGCCCTTCTAAACCTAACTAAAAAGCTTTCTCGCTCGTTTATACGTCTTCGTATAGAAACGAAAACTTCAACAAACTTCCCAACTGATAGTAAATCCATATGCTATGCTTTTTGTAACTACAACAAGAGCTGTAAACGAACAGCTAACCTTTTAGCTGATCCTTGTAAAGCGGCTAACAAGTAGAAATAAACGAGTAACACGATTTTTAGCTAATTATGGTACAATTCCAACCACTTCATCTTAACTTTCCTATCCTTATTCATACTCCCTCTCTAATAGCCGAAAAACAAAAATAAATTGTACCTTTGACTCCAATTAGGATGTTTTTGACAACCTTATGATAAACAAACATAGTACATGAAATTTGAGGATTTTTTATTAGAATTTTCTGGTGATATTACCAGTCATCAACAGTTCTTATTTAATGCAATTGCTACGGCGGTATTGGCCTATTTGCTGGGTATGTTTTACGCTAGATATGGTTCAGCGGTCAGTAATCGGAAGAAGTTTGGGCATAATTTTATGTTGTTGGCATTGACAACCATGTTGATCATTTATATCGTGAAGAGTTCTATTGCCTTGTCCTTGGGTTTGGTGGGAGCCTTGTCTATCGTTCGCTTTAGAGCAGCTATTAAGGAGCCTGAGGAGCTGATCTACCTCTTTTTTACCATTGGTATCGGATTAGGAATGGGCGCTAACCAGACGGTGATTACACTCTTGGCTTTTGTGCTGATTATGAGTTTGTTGATGATTCGTGCGATGTTGATCCGTCGGCCTTCCATTAAGGCACCAGAAAATATGTTTATCAGTATTTCTACCACAGAATTGAATGTACCGGATATTAATAAAATTCTTTCCAATCATTTTCCTTTTATAGAACTTAAACGTATTGATCAGTTTAACGGTAAACTGGATGTTTCTTTTATTATTGAAACCGATGATGTACAGAATATTGTCAAAGCAAAGGATCAACTCATTGAAAAAGCACCGAAATTGAATTTTTCTTTTATCGAACAACGGAATCTTTCTGTTTAGTGATGGGAATATGTCTGGGCAAAATCGCAAAAAAATGATCAAGGGTTTTCCTATTCTACCATGCTTACAACGGCCCCTTTTCTATAATATTTTTCTAATTATTATTACTACTTTTATTGGGAATCCAATATTGCAGGCACAGTTTAATACGGTGGCGGACGGACGAATTGAAAGTGAATTTAAGCTAAGTGTCCCCAAAGAAATAGAAGCGCAGGTTTGGCAATTTCTAAAAGAAGAATTTGATGATCAGGGTATTAAAAAAATAGATACGAGTTTTACGGCCACTACCGCTCAAGAGATTTTTTATGACCAATATTTTGATGATGAAAATAATACGTTGTTTCAAGCTAAAGCTGGTGTACGATTTCGGCAGCGGTTTGTCGCGGATACTTTATCCAAACAACTTTTACAATTGAAATTGCCCTTAAGCGATACGACAGGTGTAGCTCGACAAGAAATTAAATTCAATGTTTATACTAAAATAAAAAAATCGGATCGCCAGGCCATGCATCCTTTTTGGCGATATGTGCGACCAAAGAATCGAGAAGAAGTTAATCTGCATATTGCTAACCACGATCTAACTGGAAATGATTTAAGACCCGCTGTAAAAGTACGCCAAGATAGAAAACGAATTTATGTTTCTGAAAAAGGAATACCGTTTTTGACGATGACCTTTGATGAAGTTTGTTCTTTTTATTTTCCTTATCCTTGTTATACGGAATTAGAACTAGAATTAAACGAAATTAGATTTACCGATGGAAATGCCGACGAACGAGCTAGAATGGAACAAGTAAACCAAACAGTAAAAGATAAAATTTTAAATCAATTTTCAGCATTAAAACAAGATCAAACCCCCAAATATAATAAAATGGTTTTGCTCTTAGAAAATAATTTTTTAGAAAAAATTTATGCTAACTTAATGTATATCATTTTTGGATTTATTGTGTTAACCGCTATTGTCCTATTTATAAAAAACCAAACCGTAACGCTTCATGCAAATACAAAGTCAATATAAAAAAAAACAAGGTAGTCGTTGGAAAAGTCTTCCTTTGTTTTTAGCAATTATCGTTCTAGGAGGACTGATGATATTGGCTTTTTTTTCTAATAAAGAACAACAGCGTACCTATTTTTGTGATATGGAAAATATGGTAGAATCTATAGAAAAAGGACCTCGATTTAAATCCGGTGCGAATTATTTTCTAAACGGACAAACCCAAAATACAGATCAAGCTTTTAATGGAAAATATGGCGCTCGTTGTGATTTGTCGGTCATTTATGGTCCGAGTTTTATTTTAGAAAAGGTAAACTCTGGTGATATTATCGAAGCCACGATCTGGCAACAAAGTAGCGAAGGATATGGCAGCTTAGTATTTCAAGGTCTATGGCCTGGCTATTATAAATCTACCAAAAAAGCTAGAAAAGCACATCGAAATTGGGAACAGATTCACCTGATTGATACCATTCCATTAGGAGTAAAAGATGGTGCGGTGAAAATTTATCCCATTTTAGCTTCGAAGGAAGGGTATGTTTATTTTGATGATTTTGAAATTAATCATATCAAGAGGAAAAATCAAAATGTTTGGAAAGTAGAAAATTATGATGGTCCAAGTCTTGACTTGACGGTTGAAGAAAAAGATTTAGCGAAATTAAGAATCAAACGAACAGAAGCTCTAGGTCGAGGCAATCTAATTGCTGGAAGAAAAGATTTAGTAAAAGCAAAATTAAAAGAAGGGGAAGAAGAGATCGATGTAGAAGTGCGTTTAAAAGGAGATCTATTGGATCATTTGCAAGGTAAAAAATGGTCTTTTCGAGTTGTTCCTGATAAAGGTCAATCATGGAATAATATGCGAGAATTTTCTATGCACAATACCGCTTCCCGTGCGCATCTTTTAGAATGGGTTTTTCATGAAATGTTGAGAGATGAAGATATTCTTACCACCCGTTATGATTTTGTTCAGTTGGCTTTAAACAAAGAAACGCTCGGAATTTACGCTTACGAAGAACATTTTGCCTATCCCATTTTATATCAACAAAATAGAGAACGTGGACCGATCATCCGCATCAGTGAAGATGGTCTTTGGCAATATTCTTCCGATGGGATTTCTGATAAAATTCCTTGGTTTGAAAGTGCGCATATTGAAGCTTTTGAAGACAAAGAAATTTTAAAAGATAAAAACCTATATCAAAAATTTATTGAAGGCCAACAAAATATTTACGATTATATCAATGGTAATAAAACACCAGGTGAAATTTTTGATATTGACCGAATGGCTAAGTTTATTGCGATCATGGATGTTTGTATGGCTTGGCATGCCTTCGGTTCTACCAATCAACGTTTTTACTATAACGGCGTTACCGGAAAACTCGAACCCATCGGTTATGATGGCTATTCAAGTGATGGGATTAAATGGTTTAAACCGCCCTTGATGTATGGAGGAAAAATAAACTCGCGGGTATCTAAAAAAGCGAAATTTAGAGACACGGATGCCCCTTTTAATTATTTTTTATTTAATGATTTTGCTTTTATGGAAAAGTATAATCAGTATCTAGAAACTTTTACTTCAGAAGCATATCTTCAGAATTTTTTAGAAAAACATCTTAGCGAAATTAAGAGTCGTGAAAAATTTATTCAAAGAGAATATCGCAAATACTTTTTTGATGAAACTAAAATTTTTAAGAATGCTTCCACGATTCGGAAGGTCTTATATCCTGCAGAAAATATAACGGTAAAAGCCTACAAGCAAACGAATGGTGAAATCGTTTTAGAAAATTATCATCAATTACCGATTGAAATAATTGGTTTTGGAAATAAAGATATTCAATACAAAAACCCGGAAAGATTGATTTTAGAATCCTTCCATCCAGAAGTGCCGATCAAGCGATATTCGATTCCAGTGAAAGGAAAAGCGAAGGTGGTTTTTTGTAAAACCCTAGGAACCTCAAAGGTGGTCGCTTTACCTATTTTTGATTGGCCAGCACCGATCTCAAAATTAGCTACTCCTACGGCCTCCATTAAAAACTTAGAAGGTCGCTCGAATTTAATTATTAAAGATAGCAGCATCTATCTTAAAAGTGGAGTACAAACCCTTAATCAAGATTTGTTAATTCCATCAGGATATCAACTACATATCCCTGGAGGAACGACCATCGAATTGACCAATCGAGCTTCCATCGTTTCCTATGGACCTGTTTTTATCAAAGGAACAAAAGAAAATCCTGTTCTGATCAAAGCCACTCAAGGAGGACAAGGGATGGCGGTGCTGAATACCAGTGAACGATCAATTATTGAGCATACCACTTTTCAATACCTAAGTGCGAGAAATAAAAACGGACAAATTATGGAAGGAGGCGTCACCTTTTATCAAGCAGATCTAAGTTGTACACGTTGTTTCTTTGAAAATAGCCAAGCCAAAGATGCCTTGTCGTTTATTGAATCAAAATATCGTTTAGAAGATGTCGTGATTTTAAATGCGAACGGAGATGGGATTGATGCCAATCAAAGTTCTGGTGTGCTGATCAATTTTATGGCTGATAAAATCGGAAAAGATGCGATCGAAATCACAGGTGGTTATGTTAATACCAGAGGTGTAAGCGTCAATAAAGCTTTTGGCGCCGCTTTAAATCTTACTCGAAATAGTAGTGCAGAATTGGCCAATAATTTTACGATAAAAAATAGTGAAAAAGGAATTATGGCTTCTGATCTTTCTAAAGTGATGGCCAATTATATTACCTTAGAGAAGGTTAACCAAGCTTTTCTGGTCTTCCAAAAATTACCAGAATATGGTCCGGCAGAAGTATTGATTCAAGATTTTAATGCCAAGGAGGTAAACCAACTTCATATCCTAGAACCAGGGGCAAACCTGACTTTAAAAAACAAAAAAGTAGACGTTAAATAATTACCAAAAATGCGTTACGAACGAAAATATCGAATTGAAAATGCCAGCCTAAGTGAAGTAGAGTGGGTGATCCGACAAAATCCGGCTTGTTTTCAGACGGCCTTTCCGGATCGTTGGATCAATAGTATTTATTTAGATGATGTAGCCTTTAATTCTTTAAATGAAAATTTAGCAGGAATTTCTAAACGGAATAAATACCGAATTCGTTGGTATGGAGATTCTTTATCAGCAATTAAAAACCCAACGTTAGAAATAAAAATTAAAAACAATTTTACCAATACCAAAGACTTTTTTAAACTTCCTGATTTTACCTTATCCGAAGATTTTGACTGTGTCCAGTTTTTAGAATCCCATATTCCAAATCTTCAACAACGACTTTTTCCAGTCTCTATTATCCAATATCATCGGAGTTATTTTATTTCTCAAAATGGAAAGGTCCGTGCTACGATTGATCGATCTTTGCGGTATTATTTATATAAAGGTCGTTTGCTACTTAGAGAATCTCCAGCTTTAGATCCAGGAATTATTTTAGAAATAAAATATGAAAAAGATTATGATGATCAAATGCAATATATCTTTCAAATGATTCCTTTTAGATTGACCAAAAATTCAAAATATGTGAGTAGTATCAATGCGCATTATATTTAGACAGGCCGTTTTGTTTGAGTGGAAAACATAAAATTCACAATAAGAATACGTCCAAAATTGAAGCAAGTCATTCAAAGTTTTAATAACTTCCTTCCAATCTAACCATCTCCAAACCTTCCACTTTTTCCAATTCTTCTCCTGCTTCATCACTCAAGGCAATCAAAATAAAATGGCCACCTAATCGGTTTCCAGAGGCAATACACCATTCTTTTTTAGAGGGAAATAAATAGGCACTAAGGTAAGGATATGGTTGATTGAGTAGTTCATTTTGTTCTTGAAAGCTGATAGGCCAATCCGCCAATTTGATCACCTTGATCCAATCTTTTTGATAATCAGCATGGAGGTTACCGAGTTGAAAATTCCCATAATCGAACTGTCTTACTTTCTTTTTTGGTCCGAGTGAATCAATTAAGATTTCAAGTACTTTGGTTTCATAACCAATAGATCGTTGTAATTGAATTGGTTTTTTTCCAAGCTTTCGATAGATTTCTTGAACCCCTAAAGTGTTAGAAAAAGGAAGATTATAATGCTTGGCTAATCCTCGTAAGTAGATCGGACGTAGAAAGTCCTCTTTTATGGTTTCCCATTTATTGACTTGAAAAAATACTTTCCCGATTGCTGCTCGAGCATTCAGTTCCTCCACTGAATCAGGAAGGGTAGGATAGGTATCCTCTGGAAATTTATCCGCAAAAGCAAAAGGAAGGTATATTTTATAATATCGATCAAAAATAGGAGGAAATACCCCTTCAAGCTCTCCAACGGATTTACCCCTTGTGGTTTTAATCAACCAGTTCATCAATCGAGGTATGTTTTTGAGCATTTCGGTTAAGTTTAATTAGGTTATCTGTCAGGTGGGATTATTGAGACGAAGTAAAGGTAGTCTCTAAACAAAGGTACATAGTTACCCTCTGAAAACAAAAATTAGTATCTTTCAATTTTTATAAATGTTTTATAAATAACAAAATGAGATACTTATTTAAATTCAATATCTTTTTATTCGCTTTTATTAGTTTTTTCTTGAATAGTCAATGTTCTTCTCCAGAAGTAGTCAGCAGTCAAAAAGAAACAACTGTGGAGATGACTTCTAAAGGAGGTGAACTAGTTGAGGCAGCCATTATTCCTACTTCGCCGATCATTGTAGGAGCGGAGCGTACGAGCTTATATTTAAGTAAGCTAAAAGGAAAAAAGGTTGGACTGATTGTCAATCAAACTTCTATGGTGAATGGATCACATTTGGTCGATTGGTTGGTAAGAGAGGATATTGATGTTAGAAAAATCTTCGCACCAGAGCATGGTTTTCGAGGAACGGCAGATGCGGGCCAGCAAATCAAAAACGGCAAAG
>JALZUU010000596.1 GCA_023300665.1 Saprospiraceae bacterium
AGAATATTTTATATCTATTGATGATATTTTTGCTCAGTCTAAATTATAGTTGTACAACGAAAATGGAGACCTCTGCTACAAAATCAGAGGTGTCTTCTATTGCGGTAGATGAATCTAAAATCTTAACAAAGATTGCCTTAGGTTCTTGTAATCGATCAGATTTTGAACAACCACTCTGGCAACCAATTGTAGAGAAAAAACCAGACCTCTGGATTTGGCTAGGAGATAATATTTATGGTGATACGAAAGACATGAATGCCTTAGCAGCTAATTATGAACGACAAAAAAATAATAAGGAATACGAGAAACTACTAACCACCACGCCTATAGTTGGCGTTTGGGATGATCATGATTACGGAGTAAATGATGGAGGGAAAGAGTATCCAAAGCGCTCAGAAAGTAGAGATATTTTATTGGACTTTTTAGATGTACCCAGATCAAATCCTGTCTGGCAAAGAGAGGGCGCTTACCAATCTTATACTTTTGGTGAAACTGGCAAAAAAGTAAAAATACTCTTATTAGATGCTAGATATTTTCGAGATCATGTAGAACGTCGTCGAGGACGAAATCCACAATATATTCCAAATTCAACTGGAACTATTCTAGGAGAAAAACAATGGCAATGGCTAGAAGAAGAACTCAAAACTAGTGATGCTCAAGTACATATAATTGGTTCCGGTATTCAGGTTTTACCAACACAACACAATTTTGAAAAATGGAATACCTTTCCACAAGAACGAGATCGTTTATTTAATCTTTTGACAAAATATCAAACACCTGGAGCAATCTTTATTAGTGGAGATCGCCATCTTGGAGAAATATCTAAAAAAGAAATTAAAGGCTTGGATTTTCCAGTAATTGAACTTACCACTAGCGGACTAACACATACTTATGAAAAGGCTTCTGAAGAGAATCGCCTTCGAATAGGAAATTTAACGGGGCAATTAAATTTTGGATTTATTGAAATAGATTGGACAAAAAACAAGCCTATTGTGGAAGTAGAAATTAGAGGTAGAGGAGGAAAACTATTTCAAGCGTATAATATCAATTATAATGAAAAATAGGGGTTTAATGAAAATAATAGTTCGTATCACTGTGCTGAGTTTTATTTTCTGTTCATCACTTCGAGCGCAGATTAATCTGACGGATTCAAATTTGCCAATTATGCTTATTGAGACCAATAATCAGGCAATTGAGGATGAACCAAAGATTACTGCGATGATGAAGATCATTGATAATGGCCCCGGAAATCGTAATCAAATCACAGATCCACCGTTTGGTTATGAAGGGTTTATTGGAATCGAATTGCGAGGAGCATCTTCTCAAAACTTCCTAAAAAAAGGATATGGTTTAGAAACTAGAAATGAAGATGGGAGCAACCGAAATGTAGTTCTTTTTGGGATGCCGAAAGAGAATGATTGGGTGCTACATGGCCCCTTCAGTGATAAATCGCTTATCAGAAATGCTTTGGCCTATAAGCTAGCTGGTGAAGTTATGTCTTATGCCCCGCGAACCCAATTTTGCGAATTGATTATCAATGGCAATTATCGGGGCGTTTATTTATTTACCGAAAAACTTAAGATTGATAAAGGGCGAGTAGATCTCGATAAATTGGACATTGACAGAAATACTGGTGATGATTTAACCGGAGGATATCTTATCAAGATTGATAAAACTGCTGGTGGTAGCACTGAGGGGTGGTCTTCTTCATATGCTCCAATGCCAGGTGCTAGTCAACGATCATTTTATCAATATCATAGCCCATCGCCTGATAAGATGTCGCCGAATCAACGTCTTTATATTCGAAATTTTATAACGGATTTTGAAGATATAATGGCTTCTGAAAATTTTGCGGACAGCCTCAATGGTTATCGAAATTATATCGAACCAAACTCTTTCATTGATTTTATTTTGTTGAATGAAATGTGTAAAAATGTGGATGCTTATCGGCTGAGTACCTATTTACACAAAGATAAAGACAGTGTAGATCCACTTATGAAAGCCGGTCCAGTTTGGGATTTTAATTTAGGTTTTGGGAATGTAGATTTTTGTGCTGGACCAAGTCCTCAAGGATGGGTGATGGATTATAATAGTATTTGTCCTGAGGATGGATATCTTATTCAATTCTGGTGGCCTAAACTATTAGAGGATGAATATTTTGGAAGAGAGATCGTCAACCGATGGCGTGAATTAAGAAACAACGAATGGAGTGATAGTCGTATTGAATCCTGCATAAATAATTTAGTGGAAGGTTTATCTGAAAGTCAAGTTCGTAATTTTACCCGATGGTCTATCTTAGGGGAGTATATTTGGCCAAATGCCTTTATTGGAAATACTTATTCAGAAGAAGTGGAGTATTTACGAGGTTGGTTAACCGATCGTCTTGATTGGATGGATCAATCTATTGAGGAACTTAACCAATATCAGGCGCCTTTACTAGTTCGTACGGAAGCTCGAGTATATCCGAATCCTTTTTCTGAATCTTTAAATTTTGAATTTTTTGGATTTGAAAATGAACAGGTAAAAGTTGAAGTTTATAATCAATTAGGACAGCTTGTTTTCTTAGAAGAACAAGAGGTTTTAACTACTGGAAAACAATCTATCATATGGATGCCCCAGTCAGTGTCCACCAAATTATACTTTTATCGGATTTTTTTAGATCAAGAGGAGTATGATAAAGGGATCGTTTTTAGGCAGTAATTTTTGAAATAATAGTAATAAATTGTGACGTCATTTTTTGTGTTAATTTTAATATAAGTCCTATGTTTATTGGTATTTATAATGGTATAAGTGATTTATTTATATCAAAAGAGCCCTATAATTCTAGCCTAAAAATAGGGGAAGTCCTTCTGTTGGCACATCGCTTGAATAAGGAATAACAGTATTTAGTTTTGATAAAAATTAAACCACTAATCATCACCACAAAACGAAAACCTTCGGGTTTTTTTAACATCTTTTAGTTTGTAAACGAACGAAAAGCAAAAGAGAGCTGTCCCTTGGGATTAGCTCTTTTTTTTGTCACATCTTTATTAATACCTACCATTCAGATCATCATTATTTAGAAAGTAGAGACCATAAATAAGTGTCACATATTATGTAATATTATAATATTATTTTAATATTATTTTAATAATTTAGTAACATAATCTTCTAATTTATAGTAGAGTGATATGATGAATGCATCCATTTGGATGTGATCATCAATTGTTTTTTTCCTTTAGAAAAACTTACATAGGCTTATGTTCCAAACAAATACTTACATCTTACAAAATAGTGAATTAATTTTCACTCAACTATTCTTCTTGATCCTGCTCATTGGGATCAGTAATAGAGCTTTTTTAGCTCAGTTTAGCTTTATGGTTAAAACCATTAATCCTTATTCGAGCTCTATATGTTATCCGGAGCTGAATATATCCTGTCTTATTACAGATTCTAATACTCTTTCTACAGAAACGATTACCCATATCAAAAATATTTATCTACCTCACGGAGAGCTTTACCTAACAGGTAATGGTCCCAATATGGTTGTAGTGGGGAGTACTTAATGTGTACTCGTAAATGATTTAGCTCAGAGTGACACAGAATCTTTTGAGGCTTTAAGTCCTTAGAAAATTGATGTTTAAAAATATAGTATTACCTGTTTGTAATATTTTTTTAAAAGTAAAAAAGTATGATAACTATCATACTTTATCCCAATAAAGTAATTCAATTAAGAATGATGAATTCTAACAAAAACTATTTAACTACAGATTTACGTAAATTTATTCAAAAGCATTTAACACAAAACAGTTTACTGTTTTTGAATAAAATTTCATTAGTCTCACCTCCTTTGAAGAGTCGATTATCTCTTTCTTTTCTTATCAGTATACTTGCGTTTTCTATCCTAAGTGCCTACCCACTAGAAAAGGAAAATACAGGAGAGTCGACACTAAAATCCTTTCTAAAGGCAGAAAATGCGAATGCAGAAAATCTACCTGATCTTATCCAAAAGCGTAAAGCTCAGAAGGCAACTGGACTTAGTTCAGTTTTGCTTCCAACTGCTGCTGGATGTCCAAATATTCAAATAGTAGATTTGAGAGAAACCCCTGGTTTTCCTCAAACTGATTTGATGAATGTATGTGGGGATCCAGATACCTTATCCTTGTTAGTCTTTACAGATGAACCTGGAGATATCCAAGGTTTTGAAATGACCTTGAATTTTGTTTCAGGGATGAGGTATGCAGGATTTGAAGATGTCCATTATGATGGTTGTGGAGATATTTCTAACTCAGATCCAAATGTTAGCAGTCCTTCTTTTATTGCGAGTGGAATCACCTGCGGAGATGTGTATGTGGCCAATATTGGAGTTACTGCAGATTGCTCTGTTGATTTGACAAATTCAGAATACTTTATTGAAGTAGAATATAGCTATACTTGGTTTCCTCAAACAGGCGTTCCAATGGTTTGTAATGGAACTTACACTATTGAAAATGATTTTAATGGTGCAATGAGAGTACCAGTACTTAATATGTTTAACCCAAATCCAATTGATGCTGAAATAACATCTTTATCTGCTCCTGGATGTCAAACAATAGTTGTTTCTCAAGATGGATTAGGAGCTAGCCTAAATGACATCGTGTTTTCTGTTGAAGGTTTAGACTTGGGTGGAACTAGTAATATTTCAGTAAATAGTCTTTCGGCGAATGGCTTTGATCTATTACCACTTGCGGTATATACTTCTGCAGATTCTACGTTAAGAGTACCTTTAGATGGAACTCAATTTATTGGAAATAGTTCACCTAATCCAGCGGATGAAAAACTAGATGCTAATGAACAAATAACGATGGTTATTTGCTACGAAGTAGGAGCTTGTCCAGTAGGAGAATCCTCTTTTCCATTAAGTTATAATGCTTATTATGGATGTCATGGTGAAGTATGTCAAACAGCAAATAAAGGAAGTTTTTTAAGAGTTATTCCATCGGGTAGTCTCCCACCTATTGTGACTTCAATACTAAACAATGGAATAACTATATGTGGGGCAGAAGCCATGGTGTCTGCTACTATAGAAAACCCAAATGTTGATACAGGACAAAACGCTTATACTGATTTACATATTGGTTTTCAAGCATGTGGTATGGAACAGTTTGTTATTACTGATGTGACAGTAAATGGAGTAAACATTTCACCCATTTTTGAAATTGTAGGTGATGATATAGATATTGATCTCTCTACCAATGTAGATCCAAGTATTGGATTAGTAGATTATGATGGGGATGGATTTATAGATGACTTGGCAGGTAGTTCTGGTTCAATTGATATTACTGTAAGTTTTGGTTTAGCTTGTGGAGTTGGACTTGATGGTGGATGTCCAGAAATCAACTGTGATAACGTACAGTTTTATCTAAGTGGAGATACAAATTGTGGATCTCCTTTTCAAGGATTTCCTAGTACAGGAAGTTTTAATTTTCAGTATGGACAAGAAGATGTTTCTAACCCTAATGAAGATGATCTTAATGATAATGGAACAGTTACAGGCTATGCGTTCGGAGATTACAGTAATGATGGTGCGCCTCTTACAGCTGTTAATTCAAAAACAGTTGAAGTTGAGTTTTGCTATGAGTTTGCTCAAGAAAACATTGCAGATTGTCCAAGTGGAGGAACAACTAAAATGCTCGCACATTTTGCAGGAGCAGAGATTTTTATAGAAGATCTTGAAGTGGTTGCTGGATCAGTAATGATGGATGATGGCTCAGGTTATGTCAGTGTACCTGATAGTGAAGTTACGCTTACACAGACTTCAGATGGTACTTCTACTTTAGAAATTAACGCTGGGAATAATAATCCGACCCTATGTTATAAATATGAATTAAGATTAGATAATTGTTCTTGTGCACCTCTTTCATATATCGCAGTAGATCAGCAGATTGTATCAGTATGTTCTGATTGCACTCCCGATTGTGAGATAGTAAAAGGTTGTCGTCCTACCTTACTCTCAGCTGATCCTGATTGTGATGATTGTGATTGTGTTGCTAAATATTTTCCTACTCGTACCGAGCGGAAAAACTTAGGCTATACTGATAAAACAATGACACAAAAAATTACACGTGATCAACTTTTAGCGGCTAATGCGGTAGATTTGAATCGTTTTATGCCCGGAGATACGCTTTGGCACCAGGGTTATTGGGAAATCCTTGATCAAGAGATTGTGCTGGATGATCCAATACGATGGTTATTTTTCTTTTATGCAGGTACGCCAAGTGGATCTCTATTAAGTGGAGAAGTACAAGCAGCATTACCATTAACGTGGGATGGAGGTGCTATAAATTTAAATGAACTTAAAGTTGAAAATCCAGATGGTACTATGCACATAGTAGATATTTCTCAGCTAGCTGGGTGTGCAACTGGAGGAGATCGAGCTAATTTCGACTCTTACATAACACATTTTGACACTCCTTGGGGGGATAATCCTAATGATGCGTTTGCTTCTACTTTTCCGTGTACCTACTCACTTTGGGAAGGGTATGATCATGAGTATACACAACTTGAATTTTGGAATTTTGATCGAATGGAAGAGGTTAATGCAATTAATCCAGCTATAGCTACTCGTCACACTTTTGGCCAGGGAGACTGTATAAAAGAATTAATTGTAGCTTATGATATTGTAGCGGGTTCCAGAATTCACTTTGATTGGGATGTGCCACTTATTAAAAATCCCTTGCGAGAGCAAGCAAAAATTATTGCAGCAAATGATCCAGCATATACTTTGCCCGCAGAACAATCCATTACCAGAATTATTCCCGGTTTTCAAATATATCAAGCCGACGAAATAGCCGGTAATACAATTTATGGTTATAGTCCAGCAAACATAGGGTGTAGAGAGTTTCCGACCTACAGTGTTTCTTGCCCTGGAGGTTTGAAATCAGAAACAAATATAATCTTAGATGATTGTGGTGGAACGATAGAGCATGAGTTTGTCATAGAATCTTTTGCTGGATCTCCTGGGGATGAATGGTTTACCCATGAGTACCGTCCACTTTTAGAGTTGCATGATTTGGAATTACCTATTTTTTCACCATTGGCATATTGTGCAAATGCCATGGTAGAACAGAATGGTGTTTTTACCCCGGTGACCGTAGATTCCACCATCAATTTGAATTGTAGCCCGGTAGCTGGTTATTCCGATGATTTATGTTCTGTTGATTCAGGCAGTGAAGGTGCGATTATTATCGATCTTTTTGAACAAGGTTTTAAAGGTCTAGGGATTGGTTTGGATAATAGTGATACAATTAGATTGTCCTACGATTATTGTATGATTTGTCCTGCTCCACTAAATGGTCTACTGGGATATGAAACGAAAGTTGATTGGTGCACCAAAGGTCTACCTACGGACTGTGCAATAAATGCTATGACTTATTATAATCCTGGAAATAGTGGGGGAGCAAACACTTTGGCTGATGAAGCAGCAGCAGCAGGTTTTGCTGCTGCTCATGAGGTGAATCATTATAATCTATTTAATTTAGATACTCTATATTGTAAAATAGATGATACAAAAGGAATTGTATTTATTGATGAATCAGCAGTAACACCTACTGCGGCATTAGCAGTTGCTAATCAAGGACCGAATGTGATTGCATCGGATGTAGTAGGCTCAAGTGTCGAGATTCAACCAATTGAAGTATGTAATAATGACCCTAATTCTCAAACAGGATTAGTAGGATATGTAATAACGCCAAACTCTGTTCAGTTTGTAGATGCTTATAGTGATGCAGCTGGAACAACTCCATTGGTCAGTACTTTAGTTTCTGATGATGGTCAAATAAAAAAATATTCAGTCACTTTACCTGTTGGGACATTAGCAACAACAGATTGTACTACTTTTTATGTAGGTACAACATTTTTATATTGTCCTCCTGCTGGAAGTTTACCACCAGAAGTATGTGCAGGAGCAAGTGCTGGATGTTCTCCAGAAGATGTGAGAGCAGCTATTGGAGATGGTGGTGGTGCTTGTTCTGGTAGTGAAGCATGTTATGTATATCTTTCTGGTGAAGCAGACCTTCAAACAGAATGGTGGGGATTGCCTCCTACTTCTTCATTATGTGAAATTTTTACGCTAAATATTAGAGTGAAAAATGTAAAAGAATTACTATTACTTAATCTAGATCCAATGGTTGAGATACCTGCAGGACTAACCGTTATTCCTGGTTCTTGGGAAGTAGCTTACCCAGGTGGATCAGTTGGAACAAATGGTAATTTTGGACCTTGGACTTCTGTAGTAGATCCTGATATCGTATCTGGTAATACTTTCCAATGGTCAGATGATGCACTTTGGAATACTGATATACATTTAAATGGACTACCAGGAGTAACGGCTTCTTTAGATAGTAACGTAGTATCCTATAGATTTCAAGTAGTTACCGATTGTGATGAATTTTTATCAGGAGATAGAGCAGTAACTGAAACGCAAGCTTCCGATCCATGTTCAGATGGAAATCTATCATCAGGAATAGTTGAATCTCCGCAAATAATTATCGACGGTGCCGATCCCGCTGACCATGCTCAGTTGTTAACAGTAGCAAGTCCTAGGCAATTATTCTGTGGTAGTCTTGTCAATACATTTGGGATAACAGCCCTTAATATTTCAGACTTTCCTACTACAGATAGTGTGGTTACTTGTTTGAATATCCCAATAGCAGATTTAAGTTATACGCTAGGTTCTGTTAATTTTTCTAATGGATTTACACCTGCTTGGATAACGGAAAACATAGTTGGTCCAAACATGGAAGTTTGTTTTCATTCTCCTATAATTCCAGTTGGAGGATCATGGACGGTCAATTTTGAAGCAGCAATGAATGAACCTGCTTCATGTGCGAATGTATTGTTGGGTGCAGATATAAAAAGTGTAGTGGAAGCAGTTACTTGTACGCCTGGTCCGCCAGCAGCTTGTAATGTTTTTGTCCAAAATAGTCTTAACCCTGGAATCTTCCTTGAATTCAAAGCTCCAATTGAAACGGTTGAACAGAGAGTTAGTGCGGATTGCTCCGCAGGAGATGATCCAGTTCAAGTATGTTATGAAATTGACTTAACCAATCCAGGTCCTGATTATACTGGAAATATAAGAGTTGGAATTCATGATGATGTAACGGGTAATAGTATTCTTGATGGTTTTGATGCAGAATTAAATGGAATGGATCACGCGGTTAGTATCTTAAATGGAGATACCATTACCATTACCGCTTGTTTAGATATTGCTGCGATTCAATCTTGCCCTATTATAGTAAAAACTACTTATGAAACAGCTTGTGCTTGTGATAGTGAAGAAGTGCCTTATCAAACATTACCTCCTTCTTTTATAGCAGAGTTAGAAGATTGTACCGTATTATGTGCAGGCCAAACATTAGACTTGGCAACCTGCGGTAATTTTAAAGTTACTTTCGATCCAGCTGAAGCAGCTACTTACGTCGATGATGGATCAGGGAATCTTTCTATTTCATTAAACGCTCCTTTTGGTGAAACGACTCCTGTAAATATGACAGTTACAGGTACACAAGGAGAATGTCCAGTTTCTGTAACTAAACAATTAAAATCAAGTGGTTCATATGTGCCAACTAACTTGACAGCTGAAATTTGTGAAGATAATTGTGTAGATCTTGATTTAGAAATTCCAGCTAATTTGCTCGATGGAGCAACGATTACATGGACACCAGCTTTAGGATTGAGTGATCCTACTAGCCCAGATCCAGAGGTTTGTAATTTAACCGCAACTCAAGTTTATGATGTTGAAATCAAATTTGGAACTACTTGCGTTTATAACATCGATTATACAGTCAATTATAATCCAATTAATATATTGACTATTACTGCAAATGAATTTTGCCTAGGTTATGAAAACGGAACCATAACCGCTCCAACGGGTTACTCAACTTATGAATGGTATTCCCTCCAAAGTGGGTTTGAAATTTTAGAAGCAGTAACCACCACCAATGAATGGAATGGTCCAAGTATAGGTGGAGATTATTTCTTGAAAGCATTTTTAGATGGAGTACTATGCCCAACCGTTTCTAACATTGTTACCATTACTCCTCCTAACTGTGTGGATCTCGAAATTGATAAAACATTCTGTGGTCTTCCAATCAACCCAGGGATTGGAGATACGGTTACCTATTGCATAGAAATTTGTAATCAATTGGATGCAAGTAGAGGCTTAATCCATGATGCTAATCTAGTAGAAATAGAGGATGTATGGCCAACCAATCTTAACTATCTTAATTATACAGCTACTTTTGGTTCTTATGTTTTTGATACACCCGAAGGGACTTGGTCTGTTGGAACATTAGTTCCCGGACAATGTGAAACAATTACTTTATTCGGAACAATCAAAGCAGGAGGAAGAATTGAAAATATTGCAGAAATTACCAATCAAGATATCAAAGATATCGATTCGACTCCAAATAATGATGACGGCGATCAAAGTGAAGATGATGAAGATATTCAAGCCTTTGAAGTCATCCTTGCTGATATTGGAAATTCCGTTTGGATCGATGCCAATGAAGATGGCATTCAAGATCCTTCTGAACTACCAGTAGCCAATGTTGAAGTCGTCTTGTATGACGCTAATACTGGTTTGCCATTAGATACCGTTTATACAGATGCGAATGGGGAATATTTATTTGAAGACCTCCCTTCAGGCGACTACTATATTACTTTCGATCCAAGTACAACTACTACACCTGGAGCAGAAGATTATCCTTTTACCAATGCTGGACAAGGTGATGGTACCAATGATAGTGAAGCCGATGCGACTGGTCAAACACCAGCCTTTAGTTTCGATGCAACAATGGGGGATGATATGACCCATGATGCTGGTTTAGTACCAGTGGCCGATATTGGAAATTATGTCTGGGTAGATATCGATGGTGATGGTATTCAAGATCCTTCAGAAGTAGGTGTTGCTAATGCAATGGTGATCCTATTTGATGATATGGGTAATCCATTAGATACCGTGTTCACAGATGCGAGTGGTGGATATTTATTTGAAGATCTACCAGCAGGAGATTATTCCATAACGATTGATCCAAGTACAAGTCCAGATGGACAAGACTATACTTTTACCAATCAAGATACAGGTAATGGTGCCAACGATAGTGATGCCGATGCAACAGGAACCATCCCACTATTTAGTTTTGATCCAACAACAGGAGATGACCTAACTTTAGATGCTGGTTTAGTGCCAGTGGCCGATATTGGAAATTATGTCTGGGCAGATGTCGATGGAGATGGTATTCAAGATCCATCAGAATCAGGAATCGAAAATGTATCAGTCGTGTTATATGATGCCAATACGGGCTTACCATTAGACACCGTTTTTACAGATGCCAATGGTGCATACTTATTTGAAGATGTTCCAGATGGAGATTATTTTATCGGGTTTGATTTAAGTACGAGTACCGATCCAGATGTACAAAATGATATGTTTTCTCCAACCAATACCGGTAACGGAGTAAACGATAGTGATGCCAGCCCAAGTGGATTTACTGCTACCTTCGATTTTGATCCAACTAATGGAGATAATCTAACAATCGATGCAGGAGTAGTCCCAAGTGCCGATATTGGAAATTATTTCTTTGTTGATAATAATGGCGATGGCATCCAAGATGGTACCGACACGCCAGTTGCCGGAGCAACGGTAACGCTATTTGATTCAAACACTGGACTTTCAATAGCTACCGCAATGACAGATGCCAATGGGATGTACTTGTTTGAAGATGTACCAAGTGGCGATTATTATATCGAATTTGATGCAAGTACAAGTACTACACCGGGTGCTGCTTCTTTTGATTTTACAACTTCAGGTTCAGGAGATGATACGAATGATAGTGAAGCCAATGCAAATGGTCAAACGCCATCTTTTACTTTTGATGCAAGTTTGGGAGATGATATGACGCATGATGCTGGTTTAGTGCCAGGTGCGGATATTGGAAACTTTGTTTGGGTAGACCAAGATGGCGATGGCATCCAAGATCCTAGTGAAGTAGGTGTTGAAAATGCAACCGTCAATTTATTTGATGCTGGTGGAAATTTAGTGGCCACCGTAATGACAGACGCGAACGGAGAATATCTTTTCGAAGATGTCTTGCCTGGTGATTATTATATAGAGTTTGATATGTCAACAGCTGTAGGCATTGATGATTTTGAATTTACTGCTCAAGGTGCTGGAAATGGATCAGATGACAATGAAGCAGATGTGAATGGTCAAACGCCTCTTTTCACTTTCGATCCTACCAATGGTGATGATTTGACCCATGATGCAGGTATTGTACCGCAAGCAGATATTGGAGACTTACTTTGGGTAGATACCGATATGGATGGTATTCAAGACATTGGAGAAGCCGGTGTTGCTGGTGCAACTGTTACTATATATGATGCCAATACTGGGTTGCCAATTACTTCAGTAATGACGGATGCTAATGGTAACTATTTATTCTCTGATATGCCGTTTGGCGATTATTATATCGAATTTGATTTAAGCACCGCAGCAGGATTTGAAGATTATGGGTATACCGCAAGTGGAAACGGAACAGGAGCAAATGATAGTGAAGTCAACTCAACGGGTCAAACACCGACTTTTACTTTCGATCCTTTAAATGGTGACGATCTAACCCACGATGCAGGTATTATTCCTCCGACCGATTTAGCAATTGATAAATTAGTCGATAACGCCAATCCAGCAATTGGAGATATTATTACTTTCACTATTGAAGTAGAAAATCAAGGTCCAACAGATGCCACAGGTATCGAAGTGACAGACCAATTACCTTCAGGATTTGTTTATGTAAATGATAATAGTGGAGGTTCTTATGATCCTACTACTGGAATCTGGATACTTGGAAATCTAGCCGTTGGAAATACGGCAAGTTTAAATATCGCAGTAGAAGTTTTACCAGGAGGTAGCTATGTCAATTATGCAGAAATATCTGCTATGGACGGCAATGACGTCGACAGTGATCCAAATGCAAGTCACGGTTCAGATGATAACGGAGATGGACAGCCTGATGATGATGAAGATTCTGTAGTAGTTCAACCAGGAGTAACATTTGATTTAAGTCTTAACAAAACACTCGCACCGGGTCAATCAACCACCATTGATCTAGGTGATGATGTTAATTATGTAATTGAAGTTATCAATGAAGGAGGTATTACTGCTACAGATATTAAAGTAGTAGACATGATTCCTCCCGGCTCAATACTAAGTCCAAATGATGCCAATGGTTGGACATTAGTAAATGCAAGTACTGCAGAAAAAATAATTCCAGGACCATTAGCACCAGGAGCTACTGCTAGTATAAATATTGTTCTAAAAGTAGTATATGGAGCTTCTAGTAGTAGTTTAACAAATACTGCTGAAATTACCGAAACCTTTGACGGAGATGGTAATCCAATCACCGATTCAGATTCAGAACCAGATAATGGTGATCCAAATGAAGATGACATCGAAGAAGAAACCATTACCTTATTAGAGCATGATCCTACAGGATGGATTTATTGTGATAAAACAGGCTTTATCGTTACTGGAGGTACTATCTCTGTAACTGGACCAAATGGTATTCCAAACGATGAAGTAATTATAATAAAAGATGGATCAGACGGTTCCTACGAATATTTTGAAATAGGCTCTCCAGGAGTTTATACGATCACATACACACATCCAGATGGTGTTACTTTAAGTACTACATACTTACCAATGGCTGGTCCATATGATGTAACAAGTGGTCCAAGTCCAACTACTTTTGGATCAGATGCTTCAGGCGGATTTTTGATTGATACAACTCAAGCCAATAACCCATATTACCTGGACTTTGATGTAGAAGTGGGAGATCCTTTCGTATTCTTAAATAACCTACCAGTTCGATGTGTTTATATTGGAGATGTCGTTTGTGAAGATGCAGATGCCAATAACACCGAAGATGGTTCTGAACCAGGAATGGCCAACGTCATTGTTCGATTGGCAGAGTGTAGCGATACGACAACTATCATTAGAGAAACAACAACTGATGGTATGGGTAGTTATCGTTTCGACGGATTAACACCAGGTAGTTATCAAGTTCAATTTCTAGCACCAAATGGTTTTGCACCTGTCAATGGTCATAATCTAGATGATAATGGTTTTGCACCTTGTGTAACCTTAGCTTGGGGAGAATGTGATACCACAACTTCCGTTTGCTTTACCTTACTGGCAGATATCGGAAATCTAGTTTGGATTGACGCAGATGGTGATGGTATTCAAGATTCAGGAGAAGCAGGAGTACCAAATGTAGAAGTTGTTTTATTCGATGCAAATACCGGCTTACCATTAGACACCGTTTACACGGATGCGAATGGAGAATATACTTTTGAAGATGTTCCTGGTGGAGATTACTACATTACTTTCGATCCATCAGGATCAGGAGTAGGTGATTTTGAATTTACTTCTACTGGAAGTGGAAATACAACAAGTGATAGCAACGCGGATGCAACAGGACAAACAGCAGACTTTAACTTTAATCCAAACAATGGTGATGATTTGACCATTGATGCGGGTATCGTACCAGTGGCTGATATTGGAAATTATGTCTGGGTAGATACCGACATGGATGGCATCCAAGATGGAAGTGAAGCAGGTTTAGATAGTGCTCTCGTTATTTTATATGATGCAGATACAGGCCTACCTTTAGATTCCGTTTGGACAGATCCAACAGGAGCATATCTATTCGAAAATGTCCCACAAGGTGACTATTTTGTAGGCTTTCAGCCAAATGCTTCATTTGGAAACATGAACTATGGCTTTAGCTCAGAGGATACAGGTAACGGAGCAAATGATAGTGATGCAGATGCAAGTGGATTTACAGATGTTATCAACTTTGATCCAGCCAATGGAGATGATCTAACGATTGATGCTGGAGTAAGTGCAGGTGCAAGTCTAGGAGACCTAGTCTTTATAGATAGCGATGGTGATGGCCAACAAAATCCAGGCGAACCAGGAGTTGAAGGAGTAACGGTTAATCTGTTAGACGATAACGGAAATGTAATAACAACAACGACCACAGATGCAAACGGTAATTATCTATTTACCAATGTACCATCAGGAACGTATAGCATTGCGTTTGATCCAACGACCGCACCTGGTACGACAGAATACGACTTTACAACAAGTAATAGTGGTAATGACGCCACAGATAGTGATGCTCAATCTAATGGAGAAACTTTACCATTTGTCTTTGATGCAAGTGCAGGAGATGACTTAACCATTGATGCAGGATTAATTCCAACA
>JALZUU010000597.1 GCA_023300665.1 Saprospiraceae bacterium
GAACCGCAACAACTGTCGTCAGTGGTGGAATTCCTGGATACAGTTATTCTTGGAGTAATCAAGCTACTACTCCATCGGTATCTAACTTAGCACCGGGTAGTTATACAGTTACTGTTTCGGATCAAAATGGATGTAACGAAGAAGTGAGTTTTGTTATTGAGTCAGGCCAGGCAGATTGTAGTCAATTATCTTTGATCTTGCAACCAACCGCAACCAATTGTGCAGATAGCAATAACGGTAGTGTTAATGCTATGCCAAGCGGAGGAATGGGAGCTTATCAATATAACTGGTCGAATGGTATGTCTACACAAAACATAAATAATTTATCTGCGGGAACTTATCGGTTAACCATCACAGATCAACAAGGTTGTTCTCTAAGTAAAACAACGATTGTAAATGCTCCACCGGCGTTGACCGCTATGATGTCTTCAACTGAAAATGAATTAGGTAGTGCTCCGCCAAATGGTACTGCTACAATCAATGTGAGTGGTGGTGTTGGTAATTATTTTTATCAATGGTCTAACGGAGAAAATACCGCAACGATTGTGGGTTTATCAGCAGGCACTTATTCTGTAACAGTATTTGATAGCAATCAATGTGAATGGACTGGAGCGGTAGAAGTTGAAAATGAAATGCTTGATTGTACTAGTTTGGCAATAGAAATTGCTAGCGAAAACATCAGTTGTAATGGTGCCGCAGATGGTTTTATTAATGCCTTGGTTTTTGGTGGATCACCGGAATATATTTATCAATGGAGTAATGGAATGAATACAGCAACGATTACAGATCTCTCTGCAGGTACTTATCAAGTAACGATTACAGATATTAATGGTTGTTCTGTTATTAAAACTACTCAGATTACGGAAGCAGCTCCGCTGGTTTCAAATCTTACTGCGATTAGTGATCCATGTAATAGTATCGGTGGGACTTTATCCGTTGATCCAAGTGGTGGAATGAGTGGTTATCAAATTAGCTGGAGTAACGGAGAAACTGGTTTTACCAATGAAGTTTTCCAAAGCGGAAGTTATCAGGTAACCATCACGGATGCCGCTGGATGTACGGTAACAGATGCGACCAATATTACGGTAAGTGAATCAGTTATGGAAATAGTGGTAAATACAGAAAGTACCAGTTGTTCAGGTGAGGAGGATGGAACAGCTACCGCAACCGTAAATGGTGGAACGGCTCCATATACTTATTTTTGGAGTTCAGGAGGTACTCAAAATACGGTTACTGGTTTATCAGCAGGTACTTATTTGGTAGAGATTACCGACGCGATGGGATGTGAACGCAATCAGATCTTTACCGTAAATGAAGCAGCCCCAATCATCTTAAGTTGTTCAGGAACACCAGAAAACAACGGCGCAGACGGGTTTGTGCAAGTGAGTGGTTCAGGAGGAAATGCTCCTTATCAATATAATTGGAGCACCGGAGATACTGGCTCTTTTATTCAGGGCATTAGCAATGGCATCTATGATGTTACCGCAACAGATCAGAATGGCTGTACTTCTGAATGTACGATAGATTTACTACCTACGAGTACAGAGGTGCCAGCTAATTTTACGGAAATAAAAGTATTTCCAAATCCTGCTAGTGAGCAATTGTTTGTAAAAGCTGATTTACTAGAAAGCGAAACGATCCAGATTAGCATGGTTAATCTTGTTGGTCAAACGATCTGGACAACTACCTCAATTGGGACTACGATTGACCAAACCATTGAAGTAGCTGATTTAGCAGCTGGAACTTATTTTTTAAGACTAGAAACCACCAATGATACTGCCATACGAAAAGTGGTGATTTTTTAAGTTTGACAAATAATATTTAGCGATATAAAGGTTCTTAAAAATGAGAACGTTTTGGGAAGATTGGTTTTAACAAAAAAGTTAGAACCGATCTTTTTTTTTCACTTTTCTGTTTTAAAAAGGAGAAAAAACGAGTATTATTGTAACTGAATAAGAGCTTGTTCAATTTCTCATGATTGTGCGAAATTGAAGCATAACCTCAGTTAATCAAAATTAATAAATTAAAGGAATTATATATTCCTAAATAAAAACATACTAAATTATGAACTTACCTTTTTTCAACATTATCAAAGAAGTAATCAAAGTAGTAAAAAACAAGAATCAAGCAGATCCTCATGTAAAAACTGCAGATCCTTCTGTTTTTGATCAAATAGAAAAGCATGTTGACAATAGCAACTCAACAGAGCCAGGAGCGTTACTTGAAGACTTAAAAAGAAATGTCAACCATGTACAACGCGAAAATCGAAACAATCCAAACGTAGCAACGGCGGATCGTTCTGTTTTTGAAAATATGCAAAAAGAACTAGAAGCATTAAAGGCAAAAATGGCAAATCAAAACAATGTTCCTACATCAGCACCTGCTACAAGAACTGCTTCTACTTTTAATTCAAGCGCTCCTACTCCTACTGCGTCTTCTACACCTGCAGGTCCTACCAACTATAACACAGTTGAAACCAAGCGTACGCCAGCAGTAGATCAGATCTTGGCTATGACCAATAGCGGTGGTGGTAGCTTATCTATGCGTACTCAACCTAACATGGGCGCTGCTACGATGGATAGCCGTGTTGCGGATTCTTCATTGGTTAAAGTAATCGAATATTCTAAAAATAACATCCACTTAGATGGTAAGAATACGCGTTTTGTAAAAGTAGATGTAAATGGTCAGGTTGGTTGGATACTAGAAAGCTACTTGAATTTTAACTAGAGCTTTTATTGGTTAGCCTTTGGGCTATTAACCAATTATTAGATTTAGAATAAAACTCCCGAATGACTTAATGGTCGTTCGGGAGTTTTTATTTTTAGAATGAAATTGTTCCATAACTTAATAGAATTGAATCATGATATTTTGTCATTTTTTTTGAGCAGATTACTTCTCTTTTGTATTTTTAATCATGGACATCGTAAAACCTCCAAGTACTAGAATAATCAATCCCATCAATAGATAGAGCCAAATACTATTAGTAAAAAGTGGCGTGTTTTTTTCTTCGTCTATTCTTTTTTGATAGATTGCTTTTTCAATTTTTACGGTACTCGGTTTCTCAGGAATATTCTTTTTAAAACTTACCAAATCGTAATTCGGATAATTTAATTTTGAATTACCATATTCTAATGAATAGGGAGGTTTTCC
>JALZUU010000598.1 GCA_023300665.1 Saprospiraceae bacterium
TCAAACATTCGACTAGAAGTATCTAAATTTTCTTCTAAATAAATGCCTGCAAAAAATGGTTGAAAAAAGTCTCGGATCATTTCTTCTGAGAATCCATAATCTTGTAAGTAAGCTAAAGTAGTTGTTTCAGGTGCCACAAAAACATCTTCGATATTTTTCTTTTTTAGTCTCAAAGATAATTGCAAAATCAATCGTTTATCATTGACCGATCCTATGTCTGCAAAGGTCGTCGGCCAAAGAAAGGAAATATTCCGCATTGGATCACCAATCTTTTCCATTTTACCATTCTTAAAAATAACACTACCTGGTAAAAATTTGATTAAATCTAATTTTTCATAATCAAGATAGCGTTGTGCCTCTGGATATTCGGTCAGCAATACTTGGAAGCCATGATCTGCTGGAAAACCGTTTAAGTCGTCAGATTTGACACGTCCACCTACGCGATCTGTTGCTTCCAGAATAGTCGGTGTGTATCCTGCTTTTTCTAATTCAATGGCTGCAACTAAACCGGAAACACCAGCGCCAATGATAATTGGATTTTTCATGATGGGTAATTAATAATGAGTTAATGTGAATCAGGGGTTGAAAGTAAATTTACTGATTTTTTTACTTCTGGCTATATGCCGCTGAATTTTGGCCCTCTTCAAACGCGATTGAAGAGGGCCAAAAGCCAAAAGCAAGGAGCATTTTTTAATTTTTTGTCCATCAATCCTTAGGATTTTAGTTAAACTTCAATCCTTGATTCGCATCCATGATAGGTTAATGAATAATGGCGCTTCTAGCGTGCTTTTTCTATAATGAATAATACACTTTTGGCGTGTTATCTATTTTAGATTTTTGAAATAATTTTTATAGATTTTTTTTCTTGGATAAAAGCCAAAAAAGATGGCGGGGTATAATACCAAAGATAGGATAAAGTTGGTACCAGAAAAACTAATATCATCAATAATTATAGAATTTTCATCATCCACGCGCTCTACAATATGACGGTGTGTCCAAGTCCCAAGTGGCCAAGGAAGCTTTACGCCTACATCCACAAACCAAGCACGTTGATCCGTTATTTCATCTTCTACAATATCACTGATCCATTCTGCTTTTATAGGGCTATGAAATTGAATATGCACTTTATCTCCTTTTTGAGAACCCGTAAATTCTACGATTTCCATTTCGCCGACAGGTGGTTTGAGCGCTTCGAAAAGACGACGATCAAATGCGGCCATGACCTTTTTATAATTTCCTTTAACAGGAGTACGTAGTACGAGATTCATTTTTTTGTGTTGTTGGTGGTGTTGAATCGTTGAATCGTTGAATCGCGTTAGAGTTTATTTTTATAGAATAAAAATAAAAACAATTAAACACATCAACGATTAAACATCCTAAGCATCCTAAACAACACCTAACAAGTGGAATTGTTGAAAAATTAGGCGGGTTGTAAGCCTTCGACTTGTTCAATTTTACGGGTTCGTTCTTTTAGAAAGGCGATGATTTCTTTATCTGATTTATAAACATTATTAATATTCACAAATTTACTAGCAAGTATATCATAGCGTTTTAGCATCAACCAAAGCCATACTTCTTGAAAGTCCATGCCTACAAAAACAATTGCTTTGTTCTCTACATACTTGTCTTTATTTTTTAAAAAATCAGTTGGCATATCGGTCCAATGACGATGAGGGCTCAAATGATGACCAATATGATATCCATCATTAAAGCATCGACGATTATAAAGACTATTAATACAAGTGATACTATTTCGATAATTATTAGCAGGATCATTAGCGTCGATAAAAGCATGTTGTCCCCAATTACCTGCCATCATTGAAAATCTGACTAAAAAAAATGGAAAGATAAAAACAATCATCGTCGCCTGCCAGCTAATAAAACAAAGTGCTACCGCTAATAACAAAAAGCTAAATTCTCCGCGCACCACTCTTTTGATAAAATCAGATCGCTCTCTTTTTTTAAAATAATTAATCAATTCTAAAACCCCAATAAATAAGAAGACTCCGAAATAATGCATAAATCCACGGAAGCTATCTCGCTGGTATTTCATCGTCGAAGACTTGTCCGCTTCCATATTATTTTCAGCATGATGCATTCCGATATGGTGACTAAAATACGTCTCCGGAGATTGTCCCATAAAAGGTCCTAATATCCAAGGAATATAATGATTACCCCAATTATGTTCGCGCTTAAAAAATGGTCGATGACTGGTATTGTGCAACATTAAAGTATAAGGGCCCAAAAAATAAATCATCATCACCAAATAGGCAACCGATGCCCCACCCCAATACCAGCCAGTCAGCACATTGGTATACAATAAAATCGCAAAAGGAATTTGAATAAAAGTCACTTGTAGACAAAGCCAAATAAAAGGTAAGTCTCGCTCGTCACGAATCAAGCGTAGAAAAAATTTTTCCAAACTATTATAACTCGTTTTCTTTTCAAAGGTAGGATCTGTAATTTTCTCTAGTTGGACCATGGTTTGGATTGTTGAGCCTGCTCTAAAAAGTGTTTTTCTCGCAAAGAACGCAAAGACGCAGAGATTCTTTAGCGTGTATATCTTTTATTGCGAATAACTTATATATTTTATTTTTATTAAATAAGATTTTAAATCTCTGTTTTTTAGTTTTTAGAGTGGACTCATTGTTGAACTCTTAAACGTGTAATATTTAGTTTTACAGTTTTGAATCACTCGACTTTTCAGGAGTACAAAGATAGAGAAAAACTGGTAAAGAAAAGCTGTTTGAGGCCTGTTTGAGCTGTCAGCGGAAAGTAAAAAGTCGAGGTTGTTTTTTTACAAAAAAAATCAAATCAAAGGTAGACATAGGGAATCTTGTATTGAAGCTGTTTAAGAATGTTCACAAAAGGTGAGGATAAGTGCTTGATAATGTGGGCGATGCTCATTTTTCTTTGCATAGCCGTAGCTATATATTAGTGAACCCGAAGGGACGGGATGGCAAAATAGCAGAAGATCCACGTTATCAATGACTTGTCCGCAACCATTGTGCCTGCCTGCCAGAGGCACGAAGGCAGGC
>JALZUU010000599.1 GCA_023300665.1 Saprospiraceae bacterium
TATCACATCAAACATCAAAATCCACCACCACTTTCTCCGAGATCGGCAACGCCTGGCAAGTCAAAATATAACCTGCTTTGATCTCTTCTTCTTCGAGTCCGTAGTTGACTAAAGTCTCAACTTCTCCTTCGATCAATTTGGCGCGACAAGTGCAACAAACTCCGCCTTTGCAAGCATAAGGTAAGTCTGCACTATTTTTCATGGCGGCATCTAATATATTATCAGAACCTTGTGCTATTTTAAAATTGGTCGTAATTCCTCCTTCGATAACCGTTACATCCGCAACTTTGCCACTCAATTTTTTGGCAATTTCTTTTCGTTTTTCGGGAGCACCTCCGGTGTTGAATAATTCAAAATGAATACAATCTTTTGGTACCTTTTTTTCTAATAAAAAATCTCGAATTAAGAGTACCATCGGTTCTGGTCCACAAGAAAAATAATGGTCAATCTGGTCTACATCGCAAATGGTTTTGAAAATAATATCCAGTTTTTCTGCATCGGGGCGACCATTAAAAAGCGGTACGCTACGTTGCTCACGCGTCAGAAAATAAAAGATTTCGAGCCGCTCCATAAACTGGTTTTTCAAACCCTCTAATTCTTCTTTTAGAATAATAGATTTAACCGTCTGGTTGACATAGAATAATTTAAAAGTAGCTTTTGGTTCCGCCTGTAAATGCGTTTTAATAATCGATAAAATCGGAGTAATTCCACTACCTGCTGCGAAAGCTGCGTAATTACGCGCCTGATCAGATGCCACTGGAACAAAAAAGGTTCCATTGGGCGGTAAGACCTCAAGGGTATCACCTGCTTTAAGTTGCTGATTGGCGTAAGTAGAAAACTTTCCTTCTGGAATCTGCTTAATTCCGACCTTCCACGCATTATCCAAAGGACTAGAACATAGAGAATAAGATCGGCGAACCGACACTCCATTGATCTCCGCAATCAACGTTAAATACTGTCCTTGCTGATAGCTAAAGTCCGACTGAATATTTTTTGGAACTTCTAGGGTGACAATTGTACAGTCTTCAGTCGTTTTTTCGACCGCAGCAACGGAAAGCTTAAATGATTCTTTAGACATAATGAATTTTATAAAATTGAATGCTCTAGCCTCTAATTTACGATAATTAATTCCTTTTACTAACAAAACTAACGATTGATAGTTTAATTTGCAAGTAAATATTTTACGGGTAGAATGGGAATATTAATACGAATAGGAATGAGAAGGAAGAAATAGCGAGATTAATGGTTTTAAAGGGTCTTAAAATAATAGTCAAATAATAATTTATCAATTTATGGGAGGACCTTTTTGGCCATTATTTAATCAAAACTTGTGTAACTTCACGTTTTGTTTGTAAAATTCATTAAACATACATTAAATCATGTCGTTACGCTGGAAAATAGCGCAGGCTTTTGAGATTCGTTGGTGGCAACACTATTTGCGAAATAAGCCGAAAAAGAATTATTTGGAGTGGAAGCGAGACTACTGGCAAAATTTTTTGCAGGACATCAAGGTGATGCCAAAACCGAATAGCCGAGCGATTGATATTGGTTGTGGACCGGCGGGTATTTATATGGTGTTGGATCAATTGCGGATTGACGCATTGGATCCTTTGCTGACAAACTACCGAGAGAAGCTGGAGCATTTTCGAGAAGCGGATTACCCGTATGTGAAATTTCATGATCAGGCATTTGAAGATTATCAAAAGACGGAAGATTTCGATTATGTTTTTTGTATTAATGCGATTAATCACGTAGCAGACCTGGCGGCTTGTATGGATAAGTTGGTAGAGATTACGCGTCCGGGTGGAACGATTATTTTATCGATTGATGCGCATAATCATGGAATGCTTAAATCTTTGTTTCGAATGATTCCTGGTGATATTCTGCATCCACATCAATACGATCTACCAGAATATCGCAAGATGCTTACAGATCGAAACTGTGAAATGTTAAGTTCTGTTTTGTATAAGAGAGAAACTATTTTTAATTATTATGTTTTGGTGGCTCAAAAAGCGACCAACTAGTGAAAATATACGAGTGGCAATTCAATACTATAAAGTCAAAGAAATTTATTATACCCTTCAAGGGGAAGGAGCACATACGGGACGACCTGCAGTGTTCTGTCGATTTACGGGTTGTAACTTGTGGAGTGGTCGAGAAGAGGATCGACACAAAGCGATCTGCAAATTTTGTGATACCGATTTTTGGGGAATGGATGGAGACAACGGCGGGAAGTATACGGCAAAGCAGTTGGCGAAAAAGGTTTTATCGCTTTGGCCGAAAGGAAAAAAAACGGGGACACCTTATGTTGTCTGTACGGGAGGAGAACCTTTGCTGCAATTAGATGAGCCGATGGTTGCTGCTTTTCAAGATGCGGGATTAGAAGTGGCGATCGAAACAAACGGTACCCTCGCTGCTCCTGAAATAATTGACTGGGTTTGTGTTTCTCCAAAAGCAGGTGCAGAACTATTGCAAACTTCAGGGAGTGAATTAAAACTGGTCTTTCCGCAAGTCGGTGCTGAACCGGAACTTTATAAAGATCTAGATTTTGAACATTTCTTTTTACAACCAATGGATTGTCCGGAGGTAGAATTATATACACGTCAAGCGATTAAATATTGTTTGGCAAATCCGCAGTGGCGATTGAGTTTGCAGACGCATAAGATGGTGGATATTAAGTAGGAATATAAATAGAAAAATGAAACTATATTTTTCAAAATTCCAATTTAAACACTATGAAAAACAAAACCCTAATCGTTCTACTTCGTGGTATTAATGTTGGTGGAAAACGTAAAATCCTGATGGGCGATCTTCGGATGTTATTAGGTAAAAACGGTTATTCTGAAATTCGTACCTACATTCAAAGCGGAAATATTCTTTTAGAATCTGATAAAGAGAAGGATACGGAAAAAATAGGGGTTCATATTCAGCAGCTAATAGAAAAGGCTTATGGCTTTATTGT
>JALZUU010000600.1 GCA_023300665.1 Saprospiraceae bacterium
CCAAGTGTTTGATCCGGCTTGACTGGAAAGGCCATCCAAATTGCATTTTCAGGATCTGTGTTAGAAACGTATAAAGTGGTTTCATCTGGAGATAACGCCAACCCATTTGGCCGACTCAATTCTTTAGATAATAAATGAAGCGTTCCATCTGGGGTATATTTGTAAATTCCTTGAAAAGGTATTTCTTTCTTCGGATCATCCATCATTTTTTCGCTAAGTCCAAATGGAGGATCGGTAAAAAAAAGATTTCCTTTGCTATCGTATATTAGATCATTTGGGCTATTAAATTTTTTCCCTTCGTAGCCATCAACAATACTTGTGAATGCTGGTTTTGGGTTTTTAAAATCACCCGTATACCTTGCAACCCTTCTATCACCATGTTGACACATCACCAGATTTCCAGCAGGATTTAAAGTCAAACCATTCGATCCGCGTTCTCTACTATCTGTTGTTTTTCCGGTAAAACCTGAGGGTTCCAAAAAGGTCACTAAACCTTCTCGTTCGGTCCATTTATGGATTCGATTTTCTTTTACATCCGAACAAAGCAGCATTTTTTCTTCTGAAACCCATAAAGGACCTTCTGACCAAACCATGCCATTTCCGATCACCTCAATTTTTGTGTTAGGTGGAATTATTTTATCCAAAGCAGGATCAATGCGTTCAATCTGACCAATAGTTTGGTAAGAAATAGGAGGTTCTATTATTTCTGGAGAGCTTGGTGGAACAGGCTTATTTTTTTTGCAGGATATTAAAAAAACAGATAGAACTAAAAAGTATTTAGTAAAACGTGTCATGAGTAAGTGTAATTCGGTATTAAAAAATTATTTCTAAATAGCTACTTATTAAAACCCAAACCCAATGCCAATGATTAGATAGCCGTTAACTTACTTATTATCAAATAATTAGAAATAATTAAATATTTAGAATGCGCTGACAATTCTTAAATATCAGGATTGTTACTTAAATATCAGAAAGTAGGTGGCTAAAATAATTGCTCAATAGTCCAAACCGATTAGCTAGTTTATTGATTATTAGTTTATTATGATATTGTTTTTTTTTGGCACCTGTTTGGAGTACTATAAAACTAAGAATCATTATTTATTGAAGAATTTCACTCATTATATTTCAAAATATGTGTTTTTGAAGACTGTTTTTTTAAAGTGTGTCAGCGCGCCGGGCTTCCTTTAGGACGGAAGTGCAGGTTTGCAAAATGACATACTTGGTGAAGCAGTCCCTGTGTTTTCCCTTTAACATCATGACCATGAATAAGAATACTGTACTGATATACAAACAAAACAAACCGATAATTATCTGCTTTCATGTTAATTATTCCGGTTCTTATCATTTAATGCGACCGGTAATGGATGACCTCGAAGATGATTATAAAGAAAAGTTAAATATTGTTTTAAAAGGTAAAGGAGAAGATTTATCCTTAGAGGAACAATATAGAATTAAATACTATCCAACTTTACTATTAATTTGGAAAGACGAGGTAGTTTCCAGATTTCAAGGGTTGGTCAATAGAGTAGAACTATACGATCATCTTAATCAACTTTATTCAAAGATTGAAAAAAATATACCTTTAAATGGCAGCCACTAAAGTTTGTACACTTTGTACAAATAACCAAAAAGTCGTCTCGAAATTTGATGACCCACATGACCAAACAATTGTAAAGTTTATAAAAAAAAGTCGTCCCGAATGGAATCCTGAACAAGGGGCTTGCCTCTCCTGTCTCGATAAGTTTCATCAAGATATTTTAAAGCAATTGATAAATTTAGAGAATGGAGAAGGGTACACGGTATTGCCAACACCAGTTAGATTAAATGCTCATCCAGATTATAGTGGAAAAGGAGTAACGATTTGTTTTATTGATAGTGGCTTTTTTTTACACCCAGATCTAATAGCTCCTAAAAATAGAATTAAGAAAATTATTGATATCACCCATCCCAAACGTTCCATTAATTATTTTAAAGATCCACATAATAATGCTTGGCATGGTACCATGACTTCCGTGGTTTGTGCGGGTAATGGGCAACTTTCGGAAGGGGTCTATAAAGGAGTCGCTTATGATGCTGAACTGATTTTGCTCAAAGTAATGGATGAAGAACATAAAATTTCAGAAGCCAATATTATTAAAGCATTAACTTGGGTAAAAAAGAATCATAAAAAATTTGATATTAAAATTGTAAACCTCTCGGTAACGGGTGATGAAGAGGTTTCTTATAAAAAAAGTGAGATTGATCAACTGGTAAGTTGGCTCTTTAATGCTGGAATTAATGTGGTCGCTGCAGTCGGGAATGATACTTCTGCTCGTATTTTACCACCAGCTAATTCGCCAGAGGTAATTGCAGTAGGAGGCTTGGATGATCGAAATACCTTGGATCCAATTCAACAAAATTTATATCATTCAACTTATGGGTACACAATTGATCAATTAATAAAGCCAGAATTAATTGCTCCAGCAATTTGGATTGCTGCCCCGATCCTTCCAAAAACCGATGCCGCTAAAGAAGCAGATTTTCTATTTGATCAATTGACAAAGTCTGAGGATAAAAACCATTTCTTAAACGAAATAAAGTCTAAAAAATTAATTTCACCACATTATCAATATGCAGATGGTACTTCTTTTGCAGCTCCAATAGTTTGTGCTGTTATTGCGCAGATGCTACAGGCGAGTCCCTCGCTTTCTCCAGAAATGATTAGAGAAATCTTACTGAAAACAGCAAGGCCTATCTCTTCTGAAACGGTTCTCCGACAAGGATATGGGGTGCTACAAGCAGGACATGCCGTCTCAAAAGCAACGAAAGAAACCCATCATAAATGGATCAAAACAAATCCAGTGATTGATTATGCTTCTAAAAAAATCATCTTCAGATTTCATGACCATGAAGCCAAGCAAATTCATTTAACTGGAAACTTTAATGATTGGAATCCTACCGTAACTCCTTTAAAATTAGAAAAAGAGGGTGGATGGAAAGTTGAAATTCCATTGCTGCCAAAAGGTACTTATCAATATAAATTTATTATCAATAAGAAGGATTGGACAATTGACCCTTTAAACTTTTTTAAAGAAGTCAGTGGCTACAATAACTTTAATAGTGTGTTCTATATCTAATAATCGAATTATTTCGATCATCGGATATTTAAGATTATTTTCCTAAATATAGGAATCAATATTTAGTAGATACGATAAAATGTTTATTAATTAATTTATAAATAGCTGGTAGTCAGGAGATAAAAATTTTTTTTCATTTTTTTTTTTCTGGCATCTCGTTGGTATAACTAATTTATAGAAACTACAGAAAGAATTTTTTTAAAGAATAAAAAACAAAACAATGAATCAATACGATGCAATCATTATTGGCACCGGAGCAGGTGGAGGTACGCTTGCTTATAAGCTTGCACAAAGCGGTAAATCAATTTTAATTTTAGAAAGAGGCGATTATATTCCAAGAGAAAAAGAAAATTGGGATACAGAAGAAGTTTTTATAAAAGGCCGATATAAAGCCAAAGAAAATTGGACGGACAAAAAAGGAAAAGTTTTTCATCCTGGAATTCATTATTGTGTCGGTGGAAATACCAAGGTCTATGGTGCTGCTTTATTGAGAATGCGAGAGGCTGACTTTAAAGAGCTAAAACATGCAGGTGGCGTATCACCTGCTTGGCCAATTGAGTATAATGATTTAGCTAAATATTATTTAGAAGCAGAGCAATTATATGCAGTTCATGGAGAACGAGGATCAGATCCTTCTGAACCAAAAGAACAAGCACCTTATCCTTACAGCCCGCTTCCTCACGAAGATCGAATCCAAAAATTAAACGAAGATTTAATAGAATTAGGACTAAAACCTTTCGCACTTCCTATTGGATTAAACCAAGATCAAAAGAACACAGAAGCTCCTTACGTATTAGACCGATTTGACGGTTTTCCAGATCCAACTGAATTAAAAGCAGATGCGCACGTAAATGCTATTAAAAAAATCATTGACCTTCCAAATGTTACCTTGGTAACCAATGCTTTGGTTGAACGCTTAGAAACAGATAGCACCGGAGGTCGGATCTCAAAAGTAATTGTTAAAAATGGAGATCAAGAAGTAACTTATCAAGGAGATGTGGTAGCGGTTTGTTGTGGTGCGATTAATTCTGCCGCATTATTACTGCGTTCAAAAAATGAGCATCATCCAAATGGACTTGCCAACTCAACAGATCTTGTAGGCCGAAATTATATGGCGCATAATAATTCTGCTATGCTAGCCATTTCAAATAATCCTAATCCATCAAAATTTGGAAAGACACTTGGATTAAATGATTTCTATTTTGGAGATGAAAAATTTGAATTTCCAATGGGACATATTCAAATGTTAGGTAAATCAGATGCTGTGATGTATAAAGAAGATGCTCCTTCATTTGCGCCAGGTTTGACCTTAGAATATTTGGCAAAACACTCCCTTGATTTTTGGATGACTTCCGAAGATTTACCAGATCCAGATAATCGTGTCACGTTGGATGATAGTGGAAACATACAATTACATTACACTGAAAATAACTTAGAAGGACACAAACAGTTAAAGAAAAAATTGAAGTGGATCTTAGAGCATGTTGGTTGTAAAACACACTTACTTCCTAATAATTTATATCTAGGAAAGAAAATTCCAATCGCTGGTACTGCTCATCAGTGTGGAACTATTCGATTCGGGTATGATCCACATACTTCTGTTCTAAACCCAATGTGTCAAGCGCACGAAGTAGAAAATTTATATGTAGTAGATGGTTCTTTTTTCCCATCAAGTTCGGCCGTAAATCCTGGTTTAACCATCATGGCAATGGCGTGTCGAGTAGGGGAGTATTTGAATAATAACATTTTAGTTTAATCACAAATACTTACTAAAATCTATTTCGCATTCTGAATAGGTTTTTATAAAAACGAATTATGAACAGTTTACTCAAAACATGGTTGTTTTTGCTTTTTTCTATTACTGTTTTTCAACAAGTGATAGCACAATCCGCAGAATCAGTAAACCGCGTAAGCATTACGGTATCTAGTTTAGAAAAATCAGTTGAATTCTATACGACCGTTTTACCTTTTCAAAAAGTTAGAAACTACACGCTTACCGGAAAAGAGACTCAACGATTGTTCGGAATCAGAGATCCACAATTAAGTGTAAAAATTGCCTTACTTAAACTCGGGGAGGAGTATGTTGAATTAATGGAATTCAATTCTACTCAGTTTAAAGGTCGAGAGATACCACTCGATTCACGAAGTAATGATCTTTGGTTTCAACATATCGCTATTGTTGTAAGTGATATGGAAAAGGCATATCAACAACTCACAAAACATCAAGTCGTTCATGTTTCTACGGCGCCGCAAACGTTGCCGGACTATATTCCAGCAGCGGCAGGAATTTCCGCATTTTATTTTCAAGATCCAGATCGGCACAATTTAGAGATTATCTATTTTCCTGAAAATAAAGGAAACCCTAAGTGGCAAAATAATAAAGGAAAAACATTTTTAGGAATTGATCATACGGCTATTGGCATTGATCAAACCGAAGAGAGTTTGGCCTTTTACCAAGATCTCCTTCATCTAAAAGTAGCTGGAAATAGTGAAAATTTTGGTAATGAACAAGAACACCTTAACCAAGTCTTTGGGGCGCGGCTATTAATCACGGGTCTTCAAGCTAAGTCCGGTATCGGTGTTGAGTTCTTGGATTATATCGCTCCTCCAGGTGGACGTGCTTATCCCAGAGATAGTGAAGTGACTGACCTATGGCATTGGCATACTTCATTGAAAGTTTCAGATGTGAAATCCTATTATAAGGCTATGCTTGAAGCAAACTATGAAATGATTTCTAGCGGGCTAGTTACCCTAGATAAGAATATGACCAATACTGGAAATATTTCTAGTGATGCCTCCATAAATCAGCAAGGATTTTTAGTACGTGGTCCCGATGGACATGCCATATTTATTTATCAATAATTAAAAAAAAAACCATGTTAAAAATTAAAACAACCCCTCTTCTAGGCGGCTTTATGATAATCTGTGGAATCCTTTTTTTCTCAGCATGTGGAGTCCCAAATTGCGAATTAGCCATGCCAGCTGAAATGGCATTAGATAGTGTAAACGGACAAAATGTAGCAATGGAAGGATATGATGTGACGGCTTATTTTACAAAACAAAAAGCAACGATGGGTTTTGCTAAATTTCAATCTACTTTTCAAGGAACAAAATATCAGTTTGAAAGTGAACAAGCCAAAGCTATGTTCGATGCAAGTCCTCAAAAATATCTTCCAGCTTTTGGCGGATATTGTGCAGTTGCTGCTTCCTTTGCTAAAGTAGAAGCCGCTCAAGTAGATTTATTTGATGTCTATGAAGGGAAATTATACTTTTCACGGAATGCAAAAGCACATAAATTGTGGCTGGAAGACAAATCAGGAGTAAGAAGTAGAGCCGAAGGACAATGGCCTTGTTTGGTCTCGAAAAGTGGAAGAAAGCTTTAATCTTAGTCATCGTTCAAAAAACTATAAAAAACAATTTCTAGAACTTTAAAACAACCAAAACATGAAAAAATTAATTTTTACACTATTTACCTTTATGCTAATCGCGCAATCTACTTCGTTCGCACAAACAAACTTGGTAAATGTAAATGCAAAAGGAGTAATGCTCGACGGCTATGATGTTGTTGAACTATGTAAAGAAAAAGAAATGCCAGGATCTTATAAGTTCCAAGCTACCCATGCTGGAGCAACTTATTATTTTGGTACAGCAGAAAACAAAGCAACCTTTGAAAAAAATCCAGCTAAATATGCACCTCAATATGGTGGACATTGTGCGGTTTCTACTTCGATGGGAATGCTAGAGCCTGGAAGCGTTGAAACTGCTTCTATTAATAACGGAAAGTTATATGTACAACGGAACGCAAAAGCAACAATGATGTGGGAAAAGAAAGGACCAAAAATGTTTATCCCTAATGCGGATAAAAACTGGCCAACACTTACTGAAAAATTCGCTTCTTCTTTGACTACTAAGGATTTATTTAATGGACAATTGACGTTAGAGTCTGCTCAAGTAATTGCAGAAAAAGCCATGAAATATCTAAAAGAAAATAGAGCGCCAGGTGGAGCAATTGCGATAGTTGATGAAGCGGGTATGCCGATTTATCTTGTGCGAGCAAATGGTACTTTTCACGCAGCTTCAGAAGTTTCGATTGGGAAAGCAAAAACGGCAGCACTTTTCGGATTTCCTTCTAAAAAATTGGAAGATGGAATTTACGGAGGACGTAATTCTTTAATCACTGTTGGATATAATATGCTAAGAGGAGGACTTCCAATTCGAGTAAATGGAAAAGTCGTTGGTGGAATTGGTGTGAGTGGTGCTGCTAGTGCAGATCAGGATGTGGAGATTGCAGAGGCAGGATTAGGTTTAAGATAGACAGTTTAGTTTAATCATTTTTATATTTAAATTTTATGATTGAGTAACCCTCTATTTAGTTTGTATGGAGGGGGACTCAATTTTTTTCGACAATTTAATTTTTCGAAAAAAAATTATTATACTAATCAATTTAAAATGAAAAATACATTTCTAAATATTTTAGTGATACTTTGTTTTGGCTTACATAGCTTTGCCCAAGAAAGTAGAGAGCTGGCCGTAGAAAATCCAGATGCAATTATTGATTTGAGAACGAAGGCCGGTATGTCCATGGTTAAATCTGAATGGAAATATAGTGATGCTAAAATTATCGATGATCAATTCGGCGCACCGGGACCCTCCAAAGATGATCCTTTAGATTTATATCCAACGGGTAAAAAAATGCCAACTTGGAATATTACTCCTCATGCTGGTGCAGCTGATTTTGATGATCGTCAATGGTCCACACTGGACCCTACCACCCTAGAAGAACGAAGAGCACCAGGGCGTTTATGTTTTAATTGGTATCGAATAAATGTCACCATTCCTGCCACCATTGATGGTTATGATCCTACTGGTTCAACGGTAGTTTTTGAAATAGTCATTGATGATTATTCTGAAATATGGGTGAATGGAAAATTAAATAAAACTTTTGGTCAAAGTGGAAATGGAATGATCAAAGGATTCAACGCGCGGAATAGAGTTTTTCTAACCGACAATGCAAAACCTGGCGAGTCTTTTCAGATCGCCGTCTTTGGGATTAATGGACCGATGGCTGATATTCCTGATAATTATATCTGGATCAGATCTGCTACTTTAGATTTTCATAAAGATTATGAACTAAACAAAGATTGGTCTGGAATCGGTGAAGTTTTGGTGGTCCAACCGGAATTAAATAACTTGATTGATCCTAATGCAAAGGTGGAAAAATTGGCAGAAGGATTTCAATTTATTGAAGGTCCAGTCTGGCACCCAAACGGTTATTTATTATTTAGTGACCCGAATGCTAATGTCATTTATAAATATAGCCCCGTAACCAAAAACGTAGAAGTCTACATTACCAAATCCGGTTATACTGGAACAGATATTGGGAAAATTCACCAACCTGGATCGAATGGATTAACTTTAGATCAGGATGGTCAATTATTCGTTTGTCAACACGGTAATCGACAAATTATTAAACATGAACGCAAAGGTCCCATCACGGTAATTGCGCATGAAAATAAGGGACAAAGATTAAATAGCCCGAATGATTTAGTTTTTAAATCAGATGGTACTCTGTACTTTACCGACCCTCCTTATGGATTAGAAAATAACTTTAAAGATTCTAAAAAAGAAACCCCATTTTCTGGCGTATACCGCGTTATCAATGGACAGGTCGAATTGTTGAATAAAGAAATCGGTGGACCCAATGGGATCGCTTTTTCTCCAGATGAAAAATACCTCTATGTTTCCAATTGGGATATCCGAGATATTATGAATACCAAAAAAGTATACCGGTTTCCAGTGCTTGCGGATGGAAGACTTGGGAAAAAAGAAGACTTCTTCGAAATGAATCAAACCAATGAATCCGAAGCATTGGATGGAATAAAAGTAGACCTAAAAGGAAATTTATATGTTTCCGCTCCCGGTGCCGTTTGGATTCTTTCTCCTGAAGCAAAGTTATTAGGGAAAATTATTACCCCACACCGACCTGCAAACCTCGCTTGGGGAGAAGATGGAAAAACTTTATTTATGACCGCTCATAGTGAGCTATATAAAATTCGAACAAAAATCGGAGGTAAAATGCCTGGCCATTAATTTATAACCCAAAACCCCAAAACACAAAACTTATATCTCATAACTTAAAAGAAAGTAAATGTATCAAAAACCCAACGAACGATTACACGGACAGACTGCCGTGATCACAGGAGCAAACTCTGGAATTGGTAAAGCGGTTGCGATCGCCTTAGCAAAAGATGGGGCAAATGTGATTGTGAATTATGTTTCTAATCCAGAAGGAGCAGAAGAATTAGCTCATGAGATTTCCAAAGATAGTATATGCGGAGAATCTATTGCAATTAAAGCAGATGTCAGCAAGGAAGATCAAGTGATCAATATGTATAAGCAAGCAGTTGACAAATTTGGAACCGTTGATATTTGTATTGCCAATGCTGGTCTACAACGTGATTATCCAATGCATGAAATGCCGTTAAAAGAGTGGCAGTTAGTGATTGATGTAAATTTAACCGGTCAATTCTTGTGTACACGAGAAGCGATTAGAGAGTTTATGAGAAGAGGAAGAAGACCCGAAGTATCCAATGCGTTAGGAAAAATAATACACATGAGTTCGGTTCATGAAATTATTCCTTGGGCTGGCCACGCCAACTATGCTGCCTCAAAAGGTGCGATTGTTATGTTAATGCAAACCATCGCACAAGAGTATGGACCAATAGGTGTTCGAGCCAATAGTATTGCTCCGGGAGCTATCAAAACTCCTATCAACAAAGAAGCTTGGGATACCAAAGCAGCCTTAGATGAGTTAAACAAATTAATTCCTTACGGAAGAATTGGACAGCCTTCAGATATCGGATCCGCTGCAGCATGGTTGTGTTCTGACGAATCTGATTATATCAATGGAACCACCATTTTTGTGGATGGAGCCATGACTTGTTATCCTGGATTTACCACCAACGGATAAAAAGTTAGAAGTATCAAGGCATACTACTGGACATTTGCGGGATTGAAGCTACTCTCCGGCGGTACTGCCGGAGCTGGGAGACTGCAAATGGAAGAAATGTCCAGTAGTATGACATCAGGGTTTAAATTGGATGTCAATTTCTGACCTAGATGAATAACAATTTATAATAATGTTGAAAATTTTAATATAAAAATGGCTAAAGCAAAAACAATAGAACAACAAAGACTCGATAAACATTATTCGGGGAAAGAAAATTGGTTAAAATGGGGCCCTTATTTAAGTGAGCGCCAATGGGGAACCGTACGTGAAGATTATAGTGAGCATGGAGAGGCTTGGGATTATTTTCCGCATGACCATGCTCGTAGTAAGGTTTATCGTTGGGGGGAAGATGGAATCGCTGGAATCTCAGATGATTTTTGCAACCTATGTTTTTCGGTGGCATTATGGAATGGAAACGATCCGATTATTAAAGAACGAATCTTTGGATTGACTGGACCAGAAGGTAATCATGGAGAAGATGTAAAGGAATTGTATTATTATTTGGATAGTACCCCTACACACTCGTACATGAAACATTTGTATAAATATCCTCAGGCTGCTTTTCCTTACGAAGACTTAATTACAACCAATAGAAACCGATCTAAAAGCGAACAAGAGTACGAAATTTTAGATACAGGCGTTTTTGATGATCAACGCTATTTTGATGTTTTCACGGAATATGCAAAAGCAGATGATACGGATATTTTAATAAAAATATCGGTACATAATCGTGCAAAAGATGCAGCAGAAATTACCATCTTACCAACCTTATTATTACGAAATTTGTGGGATTATGGTTTGATGGAAGAAAAGCCAGATATGGCATTACAAAAATCAGGCAAAGGATTTGGTTCGTTGAAAGTTAGTCACGAAAATATCGGAGATTATCATTTATACTACGAAACACCAGATGAAATTTTGTTTACAGAAAACGAATCCAATAACGAAAAGCTGTATGGTACTAAAAACAAAACTGCTTTTGTTAAAGATAGTATCAACGATGCGGTGATAAATGGAGAATTTGGTCACTTTAAAAAGAAGCAAAACGGAACTAAATGTTCTCCGCTTTACCGACGAGAAATTGCAGGAGAAGACCATGTTGAGATTCGATTAAGGTTGAGTAAAAAAGCGTTTAAAACAAACCCTTTAACCAAAACCTTTAACGCTGTTTTTTCAGATCGACTAAAAGAAGCGGATAAGTTTTATGACAATATTGCGAAGAAAAAAGTAAAGAAAGATCATAAGGTAATCCAACGTCAAGCATTTGCTGGAATGATGTGGACAAAACAATATTTTAATATTGATATTCCTAAATGGTTGAATGGAGATAAGGGCCAACCTGCTCCACCAGAGAATAGAAAAAATGGAAGGAATCGTGATTGGGAGAACTTGAATAATGAGGACATTATATCCATGCCAGATGCGTGGGAATATCCTTGGTATGCTGCGTGGGATTTGGCCTTTCATTGTGTGCCAATCGCCATGGTTGATGCCCAGTTTGCAAAAGAGCAATTAATCCTCTTTTTAAGAGAATGGTATATGAAACCCAACGGTCAAATGCCTGCTTATGAATGGGCATTTGGAGATGTGAATCCACCCGTACATGCTTGGGCTTGTTTACAAGTTTATCGAATAGAAAAAGAACAATCAGGAAAAGGAGATATTCATTTCTTAAAACGTGTTTTCCAAAAACTATTGATCAATTTTACTTGGTGGGTAAATCGAAAAGATAGTAATGATAATAATATTTTTGAAGGTGGCTTTTTAGGGTTGGATAATATTGGTGTTTTTGATCGAAGTGCTGCTATTCCTGGTGGTGGACATCTAGAGCAAGCAGATGGAACCAGTTGGATGGCGATGTACAGTTTGAATATGCTAGATATGGCACTTGAGATTTGTCAAGAAGATAATTCTTTTGAAGATGTGACGACTAAATTCTTTGAGCACTTTGTTTATATCTCTGAATCTTTGAATAAATTAACGGAAAGTTGGACTGGATCTTGGGATGAAGAAGAAGGTTTCTTTTACGATGTTTTAGCGTTGCCCAATGAAAAATATATTCCGTTAAAAGTTCGGTCTTTGGTTGGTCTTTCTACCTTATTTGCCACGTTGGTTTTAGATAAAGAACGACTCAAAAATGCACCTGATTTTCTTAGAAGACTCGAATGGTTTAGAAATTATAGAATTGACAATAAATTGCATTTAGTGATTGAAGAAATGGAAGAGGGGGGCGATATTTTACTTTCATTGATTCCTAAAAAACGATTGGAAAGAATATTAAAAACTTTATTAGATCCTAAAGAGTTTTTCTCAGATGGAGGAATTAGAAGCCTTTCTAAGATTCATGAAAATCCATATTCTGTGATCATTGATGGAGAATATTTTGGGTTAGAATATGAACCAGCTGAATCTTCTACTGGATTATTTGGAGGTAACTCTAACTGGCGTGGACCAATATGGATGCCGATGAATTATTTGATTATTCAGTCTTTAAAAGAGTATCATAAATATTATGGTAAATCCTTTAAAGTTGAATGTCCGACAGGAAGTGGAAATAATATTGACTTAGATCAAGTTGCGAAAGATATTTCATCTCACCTGGTTTCTATCTTTTCAAGCACAAAGTCGAACGAAAGAAAAGTTCACGCAGATCATTCTATTTATAAAACAGATCCAAACTTTAAGGATTTAATTTTGTTTTATGAATACTTCCATGGTGATTCAGGAAGAGGAGTGGGAGCAACCCACCAAACTGGATGGACAGGAGTAGTGGCTGAACTGATTGATGATATTACAAAATAAAAATATAAAAAAAGTATTGGTCGTAACTGATCGATACTCTTTTTTAAACCTAGAAAACGAATTTCGACAAACGCCCAAATATGAAATTTAAAGATACACCCTTTGAAACACTAGCCTCAAAAGAATGGCTTTATACGAATGGTATTGGTGGATATGCTTCCACCACGATCAGTGGAATGAATACGCGACGTTATCACGGATTATTGGTAGCTTCAAAAAATCCACCAACACAACGCCAAGTATTGGTCTCTGGGATAGCAGAAAGTATTTCTGAAAGACGTGACACCTTTATCGAAATTTCAACAAATCAATACCCCGGAGCTATTCATCCAAAAGGATATCAATATTTAACAGAATTTCAAAGACATCCTTTTCCCCAATCTACTTTTAAGGTGGGGCATCAAGAACTGACCAAGACTAGTTTTATGGTTTATGGTTCAAATACAACGATTGTTGAATATAAGAACACTGGAAAGTCTGCCTATAACTTAAATCTGATTCCCTATTTTGTAGATAGAGATTATCATAGTCTATTTCATAAGGATAATCGGTTTGATTTTAGTTTTGAACAATCGAATAATATTCTAAAAATTTATTCTCAATATGGTGCTGAACCGTTGTATGTTAAATTTACGAGTGGTGATTTTTTAGAAGAAAGAAACTGGTACGAAAAAACGGAATATAAAAAGGAAGAATATCGAGGATTAGAATATCAAGAAGATCGCTATGCGATTGGTAAGGTTAACCATTACTTGATGCCTGGAAAAACCATTTATCTGATTTTTTCAACAGATCCTAATATTCTAGATAAGAGTCCAGCTACGCTAAAAAAGAAAGAAGTCAATCGCCAAGAATCGCTTAAAGGTAAACTTAAAGGTAAAAATAAATTTTACGATGATTTATTGGTAGCGGGAAATCAGTTCATCGTTAATCGAGCATCGACGGATAGTTATACCATTCTTGCTGGTTATCATTGGTTTACAGATTGGGGTAGAGATACCATGATTGCCATGCGTGGTCTAACCATTGCACCAGGAAATAAGAAAGCGAGTAAGTCTATTTTAAATACCTTTTTTAGCTATCTTGATCAAGGAATGTTACCCAATCGATTTCCAGATAATACAGAAGACGAAGTAGAATATAACACGGTAGATGCTACTTTGTGGTTATTTATTGTGCTGTATGAATACCACGAAAAGTTTGGCGATTTAAAATTTATTAAAGATAATTTTTCCGCCTTATCGGAAATTATTGAATGGCACATAAAAGGTACTCGATTTAATATCAAAGTAACCGATGAAGGTTTTATTTCTTCAGGAGAAGGCATCACGCAACTGACTTGGATGGATGCCAGGGTTGGTGATCATGTTGTTACCCCTCGGCATGGTTGTCCGGTAGAAATTCAAGCATTATGGTATAATGCTTTGAATATTTATCTGCATTTTGGTGAAAAAATTAAGTCGAAAAACGAATATAGTAAAAGAGTGGTAAAAGGTCTGATTACCAAAATCAATAAGAATTTTAGAACCCACTTTTGGAATAAAGAAGGCTATTTAAATGATGTTGTTAATTTAGACCGTTCTGTCGATTCTGCGATACGACCCAATCAAGTTTATGTATTGAGTTTACCTTTTTCTCTATTGAAAAAAACGGAGGAGAAACAAGTTTTTAATACGATTAAAAAACACTTATACACTCCCTTTGGATTGAGAACCTTAAATCAGGATCATCCTGATTTTAGACCTGTATATGGTGGTGATCAGTGGAGTAGAGATACTGCTTATCATCAAGGGACGATTTGGCCATTTTTATTAGGCGACTATTTTATGGCAGAACTAAAAATTAATCGATTCTCTAAAAAAGCAAAATTAGCTGTTCTAAAAGAAATAAGCGCATTAGAAGATCATTTTTATAAAGAGGATGGAATACATAGTATTTCTGAAATTTTTGATGGACTAAATCCAGAGGAAGGTCGGGGTACGGTCCACCAAGCATGGTCTGTTAGTGGATTAATAAAAGTGTTTATTGAGGGCGAATTGCTCGATTTATAAATGGTAGACCTTCTATTATAATACTACTATTTTCGATCTTATTTCTACCCCCCAAACAAAAACATAAATGAACAATAAAAAAAACATATTTGCCATCTATTTTAGTGGATTCTTGCAAGGGATCGCGCTAATTTTATATCCTGCTGCTGGGACTATATTTACGAGTGCTGATTATCATAATCTTTCTAGTAGTGAATTTGGTTTATTATTTACGCCTCAAATTATTTTTGTAATTCTGGCGTCTGTTTCTGCTCCCAAATTGGCTGCTAAATACGGAATGAAGAAAGTATTAATCTGGGGATTGATGGCCAACTTTTTATCCATGATTCTTTTTGCAGCCAGTAGTGTATGTATTGGTACTTCAAGTTTGCCATTTTGGGTTTTAATGTTAGGAACGGGAATGCTGGGAGCTGGGTTTGGTTTTACGATTACCGCTTTAAACCCATTTGCTTATCATTTATTTCCAGGCAAGGAAGCTTCTGCGGTTACCGGAATGCATATTTTTTTAGGATTAGGCACGACAGCTGCTGCTTTAATACTCAATGCTTTTAAGTCGGCAGAAATTTGGTGGGGCTCTGGTTTAGTGGTCGCTATTCCAATATTATTAATGATTGTATTTCAATGGACTTTGACTTTAGAACTTCCTAAGGAGGAAGATACCAATGAAGATACAGGCAAAAAAAAGATCCCACTTCGTATTTGGTTATATGCTGGAATCATCTTTCTCTATGGTTTTAGTGAAGCCACCTTCGGAAATTGGGCACCTATATTTTTAGAGAAAGAAGCTGGATTTTCTGCTGCTAGAGCTGCTATTGGGCTGTCTGTTTTTTGGGCGTCGATCACCGTTGGACGTTTGCTATTTACTTTTATTGCTTTAAGATTTAATACAAAAAAACTATATCTACTCTCTCCATTTTTAGTTGCCTTGGTTTTCTTTTTTATACCAGAGCTTAAAGGAGATTTTGCGCCTCTGGCAGCGATGGCACTTGGTGGAATTGGATTATCTTTCTTTTTTCCTAATACGATTAGTATTGCTACCGATGAATATCCTGCCTATGCGGCAATCATCTCTGGTGCTTTGGTGGCAGCTATTCAAGTTGGAACAGGAATTAGTGCAAATGTAATTGGTGCCCTTAGCGAATCTTTTTCGTTAGGGTTTGTATTTCAGCTGTCAGCCATTTATGGTTTAATTACTGGAATACTTGGGCTTTATCTTCATTTTAGCCAAAAAAATTAATTTATGAAAATGAAAACAAACAATAGTGTCTTGGTTTTAGGTTGGGAATTTCCTCCAAGGATGGTGGGAGGCTTAGCCATAGCTACTTATGGATTGGTCGAAGCTTTAAGCCACTATCTAGAAGTACATCTAATTCTTCCCTTTGCAGATGAAAATACCCCAAAAATTAAGAACGTAACAATTTACGGATTAAATCAAGCCGAAGAATTTTGTTCGGAAGAGCAATTAATTAAAATATCAAAAAAGGACCTCTCTTTTACAAAAACGCAAGAAGTTTTTTCCTATCCTTTTTTCAATTCTGATGGCTCCCTTTTAGAGACAAGAAAACAAGAATTAAAAATAAAAACAGAAGAAACGATCTCTACAAATTATATAGACATTTTTAAGTCAGAAGAAGTTTATGGTATTTCTCTTTGGAAAAAACTAAGTGTATTTGCGGAAGTGGTTACGGTTATCGCAGCCGATATTGATTTTGATATTATTCACTGTCATGATTGGTTGACTTTCGAAGCAGGGAAAAAATTAAAGTCTACTTTTGAAAAACCTTTATGCCTTCATGTTCATGCCTTAGAAACAGATCGAGTAGGGAAGGGGGTAAAAAATGATATTTATAATATTGAATATACTGCCATGAAAATGGCAGATATGGTGATGCCAGTCAGCTATTATACCAAAACTCAGATCATTGAAAATTATGATATTCCTGGGGAGAAAATAACGCCCATATATAATTCAATTGAACCAGAATTGATTGAACGATGGCGTCATAAAATTCCACAAAAAATTGTGACTTTTTTAGGGCGAATCACCAGCCAAAAAGGACCTTCTATTCTTTTTAGAACAGTTGAAAAAGTGGTAGAAAAATATAAGAATGTACGGTTTGTTATAGCAGGAACTGGCGATCAATTAGCCGAGTTGGTCAATGCTTCCGCGAATGAAAAATTAAGTAAGTATTTTGTTTTTACAGGTTTTTTAAGTCGCGACGAAGTGAACGCCTTACTGTCTACCACCGATGTATATTTTATGCCTTCTGTTTCCGAACCATTTGGACTAACTGGATTGGAAGCAACCAGAGCTGGAGTTCCTTGTGTATTGACCAAACAATCTGGCGTCGCAGAAGTATTAACCTCCGCCTTGACAGCTGATTTTTGGGATGTAGATTTGTTTGCTGAGCATATTATTAATCTTTTAGAAGATGAAGATCTAAGAAAAAATATAGCTGATCAGAATTTGAAGGAGATGAGTAAAATTACTTGGCATTATTCCGCATCAGTGGTCGTCAATGAGTATTTAAAAATTTGGCAAAATTAATAATTTTAATTAAAAATATTTATATATTTAAAATAATTATTTTTTAATCTCGACTCTTATGAAACTGTTTAAGAATGAACCACACACTATGAGAACATTTTTAAATAAATTATAAGAATTTACAAATCTTACGATTATGAATAGTATATGTTTTTACTTTCAAGTACACCAACCCTATCGATTGAAAGAAGTCAATTTTTTTGATATCGGATACGAAGATAATTGTTTTGATTCAGAAAAGAATTTAGCGATTCTTAATAAGGTTTCTGAAAAATGTTACCTTCCTGCTAATCAGGTGTTTTTAGATTTAATTGAAAGATACCAAGGAGAATTTAAAATTGCATTTTCTCTTTCTGGTGTTTTTTTAGAACAATGTGAAACTTGGCGTCCAGATGTTTTAGCCTCTTTTCAAAAACTGGTAGATACCGGTCATGTAGAAATATTGGCAGAGACTTATTACCATTCTTTAAGCTATCTATATTCAGAAGAAGAGTTTGTAGCACAAGTGCAAAAGCATGATGATTTAATCCAACGATTGTTTGGTGTCCAACCTACTGTTTTTCGAAATACGGAGTTGATCTATAATAATCAACTTGCTGGTTTTGTAAAAAATATGGGCTACAAAGGAATCATTGCCGAAGGTGTTGATCATCTATTAGGCTACCAGAGTCCTAATTTTATTCATCATCCACCAAACGCACCTGACTTTCCGATTTTACTTAAAAACTATAAACTCTCAGATGATATTGCTTTTCGTTTTTCGAATAAAGGCTGGGACGAACACCCACTTTCTTCAGAGAAATTTGCCGGTTGGATACATCAAACGGCTGGTAATGGAGAGGTAGTTAATTTGTTTATGGATTATGAAACCTTCGGTGAACACCAATGGGAAGATACGGGAATTTTTGAATTCTTAAACCATTTACCAGAAGCCATCTTTAGACATCCAGACTTTAAATTTCATACGCCTTCTGAAGTAATAGAACTTTACCCAACCAGAGGAACTTATGATGCCCACGATTTTACCTCTTGGGCAGACGAAGAAAGAGATCTCTCTGCTTGGCGGAGTAATTCGATGCAACATGAAGCATTGCGAAGATTATTTGCTTTAGAACAGGTTGTTAAAAAATCTAACGAAAAAGGACTTTTAGAATATTGGCGTAGATTAACCACCTCAGATCATTTTTATTATATGTGTACAAAGTTTTGGAGTGATGGTGATGTCCACAAATATTTTAGTCCTTTTGATTCACCAACACAAGCATACAATTATTTTATTAATACTTGTGCTGACTTAGAATATAGATTGTCGAAACCGACCCTCTCTCTCATGTATAGGAAGAAAACTAGTCTAAATTCTTAAGATTGGTTTTATTCCTTATTGAATATCGTCAAAATTGCCTTTAGTCTGTGGCAATTTTTGGCGATTTTTTTTTGATATATTTCTTGGAAAGTTAATCGGTAGAATCCTCTTTTCGATCCGAATGATCAGGACTTATTAAGTATTTGCCAACCATCATGGCGACAATGACCGTTAAATATAATTGTCCAAATAAGGCATGAATAACGGACAATGCTTTAGCAGGATCAGTAACGGGGAGAATATCTCCGAATCCAAGGGTTGTTAAATTGATAAAGCTAAAATAAATAAAATCGTAGGTATCCAAACCCAAATCATGTTGATCATTGTAAGCAAAAGAATCCGGCGCATTCGTGTTTAATAAAAGCATCAAAAAACACCCAATGAGTCCCATAATTACATAACCATTTAATGCACCAAATACGAGATTTAAATCAATTACTGGATTGTGAAAAAGCACCTTAATTATATGAATAAATAAGATGGTGAAAAAACTAGTATAAGTAAAATACAGAAGATTTGAAATTGCAGTGGACCAAGGAAATTGATACTGAATCCACGTCAAACAAATGGCCGAAATTCCAAAAAGAAACCCCCAGAAAAATAGCTTCAACTCATTGATTAAGCATATGGATGATGCCATTAATAAAGCGGTAAACATCAAATTGATCACCAACTCTTGTTCTTGAATATTTCTCCCAAAAGATGGAAGGGCAATCAAAAGCAGCAGTAAGATGAGCATTAATTTAAACTCTCTACCGGCAAGGTAAGTAATGGTATTTTTTAACGACTTTTTCACTCAGTAAAAATAAAATTCTACAATAATAACACTTTAGAAACTAGTTTACGACCTTTAAGCATTCATTGTCAGACGGACGATGTTTAAAAAACCAAACCAAAAAGGCAATTAATAATAAGGTTCCAATTACCGGCCATTTATTCTCCGATATCATATTGATTTTTTCAATCATCGCTTCTGCACAAAAATATCCGACACCACCAAGCACCATCACCCACAAACCGATAGCAATAGCCGCGTGTATTCCAAACCTAAGATAGCTAATATTTCGAAGTCCTGCCATCAATACTATTACAGTAGTCATCCCGTAAAAAAACTTATAAAAAGATAAAATAACTAACGGATATTTATCAAACCATACGCTGGCCTTATCTAACTTTTCTTGAAGTTTTGGTTTATTATCAAGTAACTTAGCTCCTTGCTTTTTTACAATCAAAAATTTAGTCCACTC
>JALZUU010000601.1 GCA_023300665.1 Saprospiraceae bacterium
ATCCTATCTTTGAACTAACAGTTTTTTAGAAGAAACGTCTTGCCAAAGAACTGAATAATGCGAGGTAAAAGGTGCGCAGAGTTTTTTGAGTGTTGATCCTTTAGCTGAAATTCCTGAAAATATTTCTTGGAGTCCATACACATATGTTAGGAATAGTCCTGTGATTACAATTGACCCTGATGGAAGAAATGGAATTGTTGTAGTAAGCGATTCAAAAAAGAAAAAAGATAGAACAGTAACGATAAAAAATACATACTACTATACTAGCAATCCAGGAGAGAAAGGGGCAATAACTAAAGAAGGTTTAGACTATTTTAAAAATAATTTGATTTATAACCAAACAGACTTGATGAAAACTCTGAAACATGGAAAAGTTAAAATCGACGGTAAGAAGTATAAGCTGAAGTTTGAAACGGACTTTGTTGAAAAAGATTCTCGTGCAGAGGTAAGAGAAGCTGCTGCTAATCATCGTATAGGTGATTTTCAAGTAGGTAATCAACTTACAGCAGGAGAAGGCACGTCGGAAGGTAATGAATATGGAGTAGCAAATGGATTTCAAGTTAATTTTGATTATACGAGGATGATTGAGGCTTTTCCCACCCAAACGGATGGAAATACTCCATTTCATGAATATTTGCATAACCTTGGAGCTGAGCATTCTGATGGTCATACAATGGGACCGACAGGGAAAGTTGATGTTACTTCTCAATCATACAATGGAGAAACTATGCAATGGGAAGGAAATGCTCCAGTGAGAAGCCCCTCTTTAGAAAACATTCAATCTATCATAAATAGGGCAGCTAGTGGTGCAAATAAAAGACTAAAAATCATTAATGAATAACTACTAAAAATGAAAAAAATACTCCTTCTTCTCATAATTGGTTTTTTGATACTTATTTTGTTTTCAATGTGTAAATTGAGCAAACAATTAAATTCAGACGATGTACAATTGTCGTCAATCAATAAGAAAGAAAAACAAGGAAAAGCAATAATTGACCTTGAATTTATAGATACTATTGAAGTGAATGGGTATTTCTGTTACCTAAAGAAAAATTCTTTTGATAATCATAACTCAGGGTGGTTATTAATTGACAGTTTAGACCTAGGAAATATAGTTTCCCAAAATTCTAAAAAAGATTTATATGAATTTTTAATTTCTAAAAATTATGTACCCATATTATATGTTTCTGAATCTGACTTTCCATATTTAAAATGGAATCTTATGAATCCAGGCAAACAAAGAAGAAATCATTTATATAATAACATTCCTAAAACTATTCTAACAAAAAGAGCATTTTTTGAATTAAACTTTGGGACATTTTCATATAAGATTAAAGAACCACTTGGTCATGCTCAAGGGAAATTAAAATATGCAGATTACGACATTAAATTTGAGAAAGTAAAAGTATCAGGAATAAAAATGAGAGTTAACCGAGATATTGGTCTTCCTATTTGGGATGGTTCTCTAGAAAGGAAAAGTTTAGATGAAAATGGAAAAATGGATGTTTTTATCCCGATGGAAATTATTGAAAGAAAGAATATAGAAGAAGAATTTTACCTAACTTACTTTGATTGACCAGCTAGCTATTGTCACCTTTAAAGAAGAATAAAAAGAACGATAGCTTAAAATGACTATGAAAGTTGATGTGGATTATGTGTCTGCCTACTGTTGTTTTGTTAACATTACAAATAATAACGTTATCAATCGTTTAATCCTCAAGTCTCCCGCTGTGACACCACAAGTCAAAACGCAAAATAAAAGATTATAAAAAATCAAAGAGCTAGGTACTATCTTAAATTCCTAACGAATTCACAATAATTTTTTCCTTAAATCTGAAAAATAGACTTCTCCAGGCAACCTTTGTCTGAAGCTTACCTGGAGAAGTCTCGATATTTATATCGAAACTTTGTTTTTTGCTGCTTTTATTATTATCATTTCTTATTAGATTATAGTATTCATCGAATGCTTCATTCTTTTTCCATAGGGCAAAAATGGTGGTTAATAATTTTTTCTGTACCGCAACGTAAGCTTTCATTTTAATATGGTGTCGACCTAGAATTCTATAAAAAAAAGTTGCAAATTGATGATTATTAAATCTCACTACATTAAAAGCTGGTAAATGTAAAACACGTCGCATTCTTGCATTACCTTTTTTAGAGATTCGAGTTTTCCCTGAGCGTTTACCGGACTGATTTTCTACCACATCGTATCCTGCGTAACTAATAAGCTGCTTGGCGTTTTCAAAAAGTTCAAATCCAAAAGTCTCCGCTATTATTACAGAAACAGTTACGGTACTTACTCCTTTAATTTTTTCAATATTTTTGACCTTTTGATAGACCTGTGGATCTTTTTTTAGGTGCTCTTCAATTTGAAGATCAATATTTTTAAGTTGTTTTTTTAGCATCTCTTCATGTTGGATCAGTTGCTGCAAGACTAGTTCTTCTGGGTGTGCACTAGCTTTTTCAGCATGTATTTTCCCATTTAAAGTAGTTTTATACTCTTGAATAGACTGTCTTTGGCGAGTTAACTTTCTTAAAGAATAGAAAAACTTGGAGGCAGGAGTCCATATCCTTAAATCTTGTTGAGCAGCCATTTTTGCCAAGCCTATTGCATCAATTTTATCATTTTTACTTTTCATTCCTAAAGCAGCAAAATACTTTTTAGATCTATTGGGCAGGACGATAGAAAAAACCAGGAATCCCTCTTGTTGTAAATGCATAGCATAGCGTTCGTAGTAAACACCGGTAGCCTCCATGCAGACCCGTAAAGGAATGTCTTTTTCTTTTTGTAATTTAGCGATCCACTCAACAAATTTTGGTAATGCTGAGGCGGAGTTGGGAAAAGTCCTGGTGCCGTGAATTTTGAATTTTTGATGAATATCAATAGATCCAAAACAAGCCTTAATGTCTTTGTTAGCAACATCAAGTCCGATAGTATATTTAATCATTACTCAGAAATTTTTTAATAAATCAAAAGATAAAATGCTTCAACCTTACTCATAGAATAGTGTATGAAAACATAAAGTTATCTACTTAGGTACTATTGGATTTCTTCATTTAGAGTAAAGCCGTGATTCCTAGCGCGCAGTATCACATATGTGTACTAAGTTTACACTCAAGCTACGACCTTACCCCTTTTGATTTATTGGTTAATGTATTAATGAATCTCAATATAAGGAAGATGATATAAAGATATGAGTTTATACGTCTTCGTATAGAAACAGCTTTACAAGCAAGTAAAGGAAAAGGAGCCACTGAGAGATCAGGGGCTTTTTCTTTAGGTAAGACCAATTAACAAAAAGTAATATTTGATAATATTCTGGATTACGAAAGCTAAATTTTTGTGCACCCTACTTTTGAGAAGGTGCCTAAATCTGAAACAGCAAGGGTCGTACTTATGCGACCACTACCCCATTCGCTTTAATAAAACTCTATTTCCAAGAACCTCACTCATCAAAAACATCCATCGCCCGGTCCAAATCCTCATTCACGATCTTCGCATAAATCTGAGTAGTACGAATCGACGCATGCCCCATCAATCGAGAAACATATTCAATCCTCATTCCTTTACGCAGCGCTCTAGTCGCCCACGTATGCCTCGAACTATGAAAGGAAATATGTTTTCCCAAACCGATACTTTTCGCAATAAATTTCAGATCCTTATTAGCATAGACATTTCGAGAGTTGATCATATTTTGACGAGTGACAGGATCAGTATAATCTAGTCCTTCTTTCATGATCGGAAAAATATAGTCGCTGGATCCTCTGTCAGGAGCTTTATACTTTTCTAAAATCGCTAATCCTCTTTTGGGCACTTTGATGGATACCACACTACCCGTCTTAATAGTTGAGCACATAATATGAGTCCCATCGAAATTGATCCACTTAAGACAGCAGAGATCAGAAATCCTCAAACCACCTACATAGCAAGCAAAGGTGAAAATATCTTGATGGAGCGCCCGTTTAGAGCCAGGTTCTGCCTTAAACTCTTCAAATGCTTTTAACTCATTTTCTGTGAGAAAAACTTTCTTCGTCTTTTCCCATCCCAACTTATATCGAATAAAAGGATTTTTAGTGTAAGGGAATAGATCCAATTCGATCGCTTCATTGATAATCCGACGAAAGGATTTAAAATCTGTATTAACGGTATTGGTACAATTACCTAAATCATTACGAATGTATCTTTCGTATTTTTTTAGGAAGGTGATATCCATATCTTCCATTAGGAATTCTTTGCCTTCGAGATAAGCTTTTAATTTATTGAGTGCACTACGGAAGCGTTTATAAGTTCGAACCTTTCCTCGACGTTTGTACATATCGATATATTCAAATCCATATTTTAAAAAATCAGGGCTGTCCTTACTAAATAACTTGTCTTTAATATCTTTGGCTTTGGGATTTTCGGTCATCAATTCCAGATCGACAAAAGCAGCTTGTGCCTCTGCAATTTTCAGTTTAAGAAGTGTATTTAACCGAGCAGAGTTTTTCTGAGTTCTTCTAACCCGCTGCTTCTGCTCATCCCAATGTTTAGGATCCAATCTTATATTTAAGGAGATGAACCGGACTTTCCTCTTTTTGGTGATACGAATGTATATTGGACCGGTACCTGATTTATTTATTTTTTGTCTTCTTAACACTAGCTTTAAAGTAGCCATAGTAGTATTTTTTTGTTTATTTTTAACCTCTACCAAAGATACTAAATTGATAGCAACGGTACAACAAAAAGGTACAACTATTTGCGTATATTATTGCATTATTATGCTTTCATTAGCAGACTCAAAATACTTAACTTATTGAATGTCAGCAATTAAACGAAAAACGAAGCATAATCATATTGTTTACATATCTCCGCCTCGGGTACAAACACAGGTCGTAATAGGTTGATAATCAACTTGTTACGGCCTTTTTTCATTAAAGGGGTACAACTATGGTACAACATTTTAGTTT
>JALZUU010000602.1 GCA_023300665.1 Saprospiraceae bacterium
AAAGCATTAGATTTTAGTGATCTAATTAGAATGTTTGATGTCATCAACGTAGCGGATAGTATGTCTCATAAAACAGTAGTTGTAAACCCTAAAAAAACAAACGTTTTCAAACAAACCTTACAGGGAATTTATGATAAATTTCAACCAACGATAGATATTGTAATTGACGACTTTAAGTATAAAACGTTTGATGCAAAAAACATTAAAACTGGGTTAAATTTTCGAAATAGGAACCATCTAAATCTTCATAAAACAGTATTTCAGTTAGGCAAAACCCACGTACTTTTGGATGCAGAACTAGATTTGACAGAACTCGAAAGAACTGGTTTTAACACAAATTTTGCAGCTGATAATTTATTCCTTGATGAACTACTTCCCGCTTTCAATTTTTTCGGTCTTCCTTCTTTAAAATCAGCAAAAAGCCTTTCTGGAAATCTTAACGTTGACGCTCGTCTTAACGGTCATATCAACGAAGCAGGAAAAATTGAGGAAGACTTAAAGGGTACTATTGCCTTTGAATTAGACGAATTAAGGTTAGAAAATTTTGATCCAATCTTATCAACTGCTGGAAAAATTTTAAAGAAAAATAGAATCAAAGATATTTATTTTGCCCCCTTAATTGACACCCTAACCATAAATAATGGTAGTATTCAAATTCCAACATTAAATGTGACCTCAACTGCCTTTACACTCTATATGAAAGGAGATCTTCGATATGACAATAAATCCAATATAATCATTTCTGTTCCTTGGTCCAATCTCTGGTTTTGGGATCCCACCGTATTGCCAACTCCACAAGAATATGGTGAATCAGGTGAAAAATTCCATATTCATGCCTTGGGGAATACAGAAAATACAATGGATTATAAGTTTCGGTTTAGTGACCGAAAATGGTATAAAACGAAAGGTATCTTACCACTTTATCGAAAAGAAAAAAGAAGATTCCGCCAAGAACGACGAAAATACAAACGAGCTCGTCGAGCAGAAAAACGGAACCAAAAACGGAATTCTAACTAAAAAATGGTCAAAAAATCTTCTCAAAAAACACCACTCATAACGCTCTATATTTCCAGTTAAAATGACTTAGTTATTGCAAGATTTTCTAGTAAAAACTGCAAGGAATTCCTTATTTTTACGGGAACTAAGCTGTCCGAATTATTTACATATTAGCAGCATATAATACCAGATTAACCAAAGGAGTAAGATTTTACAATATTTAGATTGTTTTACTTCTAAAACCAAGACCTATGTCTATTGCCTCCAATAAGGTAGTTTCAAAAAAAATATTAACCGAAGGATTTCGTCTACTCTGCACCGCTCGCGAGATGACTTTTCTCTATGAAGAAAATTTCAAAGAAGTTTCCAAATATGTACATGCGACCAGCCGGGGTCATGAGGCCATCCAAGTAGCTTGTGGAATGCAATTAAAGCCGCAAGACTATGCTGCGCCTTATTATCGAGACGATGCGATGCTGCTCTCGCTAGGAATGCGGCCGTATGATTTGATGTTGCAATTATTGGCCAAAGCAGATGATCCTTTTTCAGGAGGACGCTCTTATTATAGTCATCCTAGTTTACGCGATGAAGACAAACCAACCATTCCACATCAGTCTTCTGCAACTGGAATGCAAGCGATTCCTGCGACGGGAATTGCCATGGGTTTACAGTATAAAGAACTTTTAAAATTCAAAGGGTTACCAAAAGAAAAAGGAATTGTCGTTTGTTCTTTAGGCGATGCCTCTGTAACAGAAGGAGAAATTTCGGAAGCTTTCCAGATGGCTGGACTCAAACAATTACCCATCTTATTTTTGGTGCAAGATAATGGTTGGGATATCTCGGCCAACGCAGCAGAAACGCGTGCTCAAAATGCCGCAGAATATATTCAAGGATTTCATGGGGTAGAAGGCGTAAGTATCGACGGCAGTGATTTTCAGACTTCTTATCGGACAGTGAATCGGATTTTTAAAACAATGCGAAAAGAACGACGTCCGTTTCTTTTGCACGCAACCGTTCCCTTACTAAATCATCATACCAGTGGTGTTAGAATGGAATGGTACCGAGATGATTTGGAGGAAGCAAAACTTTCTGATCCTTACCCCATTTTAAAAAATCAATTATTAGAGGCTGGTGTTTCAAAAAGAACGATCACCAAAATTGAAAAAGAGGCAAAAGAAAAAGTAGCCACAGATTTTGAAGAAGCACGTCTTGCAAAAGAACCAACTCCTGAATCTATTTACGATCATATTTTTGCGCCGACTCCAATTACGGAAGAGACTGGCGACCGCTCTCCTGCGGATGGAGAAATGGGCGTGATGGTCGATGCAGCCTTGCATGCGTTGGAAGAATTAATGGCAGAAGATCAACGATGTTTATTTTATGGACAAGATGTTGGTGCTCGACTAGGAGGCGTGTTTCGGGAAGCTGCTACCCTAGCTCAAAAATTTGGAGATGATCGAGTTTTTAATACACCGATTCAAGAGGCATTTATTGTTGGTTCGACCGTTGGAATGTCCGCTGCAGGATTGAAACCATTTGTGGAAGTACAATTTGCGGATTATATTTTTCCGGGTATTAACCAATTATTTACAGAAGTAAGCAGGTCTTGTTATTTGAGTAATGGAAAGTTTCCCGTGAGCATGGTTTTACGGGTACCGATTGGTGCGTATGGAAGTGGTGGTCCTTATCACTCTTCGAGTGTAGAGAGTATCGTTACCAGAATACGAGGAATCAAAGTGGTTTACCCAAGTTGTGGAGCAGATCTAAAAGGGTTGATAAAAGCGGCTTATCATGATCCGAATCCTGTTGTTATTTTTGAACATAAAGGATTGTATTGGTCGAAGGTACCGGGTACGGCGGCAGCGAAAACAATTGAACC
>JALZUU010000603.1 GCA_023300665.1 Saprospiraceae bacterium
AAAAAATAATTATGGAAGAAGTAAAAGATAGCAACGGCAATATGCTCAAAGAAGGAGATTCTGTTCAGTTGATCCGAGATTTGAAATTAAAAGGAACCAACACAAATTTAAAACGAGGAACGGTTTTTAAAAATATCAAATTGACCGGTGACGATGACGCAATAGAATGTCGAAATGGTAAGTCTTGGTTGGTGTTGAAAACGCAATATTTGAAGAAGAAATGATTGCTGTGAATTAGGGTTTGAAAACAGGGTAGTGAACCAAAGTAGTAGTTTTTCTTATTTCTTAGGATATTCAATCTATTCTATAAAAGTAGTTTTTACTACAAATTTTGATTTTAACATCAAAACTTAGATAAGATTAGCAGTTATCAAAATTTAGTTAATGAATGAAATGGTTCTCGTTTTGATAAATGGTCCGACCTTTAGTTTTTTTCCATTCGGTGAATGAATGAATGATCCCGAAGGGTAATGCACGACAGTGCATTAAATGAGTGAACTGCGAAAGCAGGAAGGTTAGCAAAAATGTCTTAAAACGAATACTGTATGAGCTAAGAAAATGCTGAAATAATAAAAAATATACCCTAAATATAAATGCTATTAAATCTACAATTTTCAATGCGAGTTTATTCGTTTTGATATTTTATTAGACGTGCCGAATTCGAAAAATACTACAGGCGGCAGATTTTTTGTTTCGTTTTTTTTCTGCCAAAAAAATGAACAGAAAAAATAAAAAATGTCGAAATTCTTGGAAAAATTTATATGAATAAATGAAGTTGTTTTTTCATTAATTGAGCACATTGACAAATAATAAGAAGCATTCTGCAATACATACAGAGTTGAATGTTGAGAGAAATTCAACCCCCCTAATACTTCCCCTCCTTCCGATCAACCACCTCCTGCGTCCCAAGACGAAACCGAATCGGCAATTTAGAAACTTTATCCAACTTAACATCTAATTTACAAAAAATACCAATTTCGTGATAATTATAAACACGTGGAGAACGATCCGGAGAAGGAACCGCTACAGACTTCCATTGATAAGGAGCTTTGATAGGGGAGAATTGGTCGGTGTTTTTAGAAGTATCTAGAATCTCTACCCAGTCTGGAATTACTACCGTCAAAGCAGTAGGAAATTGATTTTGAAAACGCATAAACGTACTTGTATCCTGCCCTTGTAAACTTGGCGCAATAAGCCCAATAAGCAAGCATAAAAACGTTAAACGTTTATTCAAAAATTTCTTCCGATTCCGACTTTTGCTTTTTACTACCTTGATACATTTCATACTTCACAAATTTACATTCTAACTTTCCGTTAAATAACGTGATCTTTCGCGAGGTTCTTAATCCGATACTTTTGATCGCTTCCATATTGGAAGAAATAAGCCAAGCATTATAGCCTGAATATTTTTTCTTGAGCGTATCGCCAATGATTTCGTAGAATTCCTCGATATTATCTTCTTCCAATCGTTCATCATAAGGGGGATTCATAATCAGCATTCCCGGACCTTCTGGTGGTTCTAATCGTTCAAAGCGTTTGCGCTTCACTTCAATTTTTCCAGTCAATCCAGCCGCTTCAATATTTTGTTCCGTCTTTCGGACACAGCCTAGATTTTTATCCCAGCCCATAATTGGGTCGGTATGTTCGACGATATGATCCTTTGCTAATTGTTTTACATTCCCCCACATCTCCTCATCATATTCTTTCCAGTTCATAAATGCAAAATGCGTTCGCAATTGATTTGGCGGAATATTATGAGCATACATAGCTGCTTCGATCAATAAGGTTCCTGAACCACACATTGGGTCCATCAGCAACCCTTTTTTATCCCAACCAGAAAGTAGAATCATTCCTGCTCCTAAAACCTCATTGATCGGTGCATCGACAGAAGCCACTCGGTAACCTCTTCTATGCAGCGATTCCCCAGTACTATCAATCGAAACATTTACCTGCTCATCGTGGATATAAATATACACCCCAAGATGTGGATTGTAAACGCGAACGTTGGGCCGTTTCTTATATTTTTCTCGAAATTGGTCGACAATCGCATCTTTTGTCTTTAAGGCGATATACTTACTATGGTTAAAAGTCTTGGAAGCAGTGACGGCGTCGACAGCGAGGGTCTGCTTGATGGTCATGTATTGTTCCCAATCAATCGCTTTGATTTTATCGTAGAACTCATCTTCGTTACGGGCCTTAAAGTTGGCGATGGGCATCAAAACTCGAATGGCAGTTCTTAATTCTAGGTTGGCGCGATACATCAATTTTAGATCCCCTTCAAAAGCAACCGCTCTTTTCCGTTCTTCAATTTTTGTAGCGCCAAGTTGGCGAAGTTCTTCTGCGAGGGTTTCTTCGAATCCATGAAGGGTTTTAGCGAGTAGTTGCATAGTAAGTTATTGATCAATTATTTTTGCAAAGTTACACAAATAAACCTTCTATTTTTTCAATAACCTTCTATTAAATCATTGGGAAGCGAAGCAATGGAAGCTTCCGAAAATTAGCGATCTTTAAGATGCCACTCGGCTAATTTCCAATCTCTATCTTCATCAATTCGATAATCAAATGTTCTTTCGTGGTTTTTTTTAGAAATAATTTCTTTTAGAAATTCATTTGTCTTTTCTGGATTGAAAACTCTCCAAATTAACTCTCTGGTACCATTCCATGTTATTCTACCTAAGAATAATGCATTCGGTTTGTCTCTATTTTTTCCTTTAATCTTTTTGTTCAACCAATCACCAAAATCATCTACTATCTTTCTTTCCTCTATTGAAGGCATTCCATTTTCAATCAAATCTTCAAGATATACCATTATTGAACAATGACAGAAAAATACTTTTTTAGGTTCAAATTCTTTAAGGCTTGAATTTATAAATGCTATTCCGGGTAATTCGTCTTGTCTAAACTCAATTACCTTAAAAGATTCTTCTGGTATAATGACTCTGTATTCCTTCATTTTTTACTAATAGATACCGCTTTAAAGCTAGTGAAGCTTTTCTCTAGCTTTGAGAACTCCGCGAGTTGGCAAAGCGCAAAAGCAAGAGTTCTTAAAGCGGATATGGCGATGGAAGCTTGCGGAAATTAGCGATCATTCGGTCAATTGAATATTGAGTTCACTCCTAAAAGTAAAGATCTTTAAATTTTC
>JALZUU010000604.1 GCA_023300665.1 Saprospiraceae bacterium
TTTGTATTTGTATTTGTATTTGTATTTGAAAAAATCAGTTTACTCAATTCGCACAACCGCTCTCGTAGTAAGACGAGGTTCATTCATCAAGGAATCCGCACATTTACACATCAAACAATCCACAAATCACCGCGCGCATCTAAACCCCGTATGATTCAATCCCGTATCGGTACTCGATCCCATTCGTCTTGAGTTTCGGTAACCGGAACAGTAGGCATCATTACAAAGAAAAGAGCCTCCTCTAATAATCTTCTCTTGCTGAAAAGGCATCTGAGGATTATAGCCACGGTCTGGTCCTCGTGTATTTGCTTGACGGGCATTTTCTTTTTTATAAAACGCCACATCAAACCAATCTGAACACCATTCCCATACATTGCCAGCCATATCATAAAGACCGTAACCGTTGGGGGCAAAAGATTTTACGGGAGCACTTGTAAAAAAACCATCTTTTAAATCATTTTTATAGGGAAACATTCCTTGCCAAAAATTAGCTTTGGGAGCTCCTTCATTCACATCTTCGTTTCCCCACGAATAAATTGCGTTGGTTTTTCCTCCGCGCGAAGCCCATTCCCATTCCGCTTCAGTCGGTAATCTTTTGTTGGCCCATTTGGCATAAGCCGCCGCATCTTCCCAAGCCACCTGCACCACAGGATGATCCATCTTATCGGCTATACTACTCTCTGGTCCTTCGGGATGTTGCCAGTCAGCTCCAATGGTCCATTCCCACCAAAGACCAGGATTGCGAAGTGAAACAGGTTGTTCGGTAGATTGAAAAACCAACGCTCCAGGTAAGAGTAAACTATCAGCGGGCTTTGGGGTATCGGGTGGTAAATTTACTTTTAATGCTTCCCAATCAATCGGACGCTCAGCGATCGTTTTATAACCCGTTGCTTTGACAAATTCAGCAAACGCTGCATTGGTTACTTCAGTTTCGTCCAACCAAAATTCGTTGATGATTACCTCGTGTTTTGGCAATTCATTTTGATCAGCTTGTTGATTGTCGCCCCCCATATTAAGCGTACCTCTAGGGATTTTAATCATACCGTCTACGACAGCATTTGCGGTAGGTGGTGGTGGAACAGATTCACTATTTTTATTTCCTTGACACGATAGTAGCAGGAAAAAAAAAGATAGATAAAAGGGAAATATACGCATGAGCAATAGATATAATTGATGAAGTTGTTTTAAAATGATATTCGAAATCGAAGATAAAGGCTTGATTGTCAGGACGAAGCGCTCTGGCGGTCAATGTTTTATCTGTAGATATGAAGCGCTATTTTAAAAGATCTTCGATGTAATAATAAAAAGATATCACTGAATTATAAATAAAAAAAGCGTAGCAAGTTATTTAACTTACTACGCAATTTTTTGTGATCCGGCCGGGGTTCGAACCCGGGACCCTTTGATTAAAAGTCAAATGCTCTACCAGCTGAGCTACCGGATCAACGGTTTGCCTTTTTTCCAAAGGCAGCGCAAATATACTATGTATTTTCCTATAATTCCAAACCAAAAAGGTTTTTTTACAGAAAAATTATTTTTCTAATAACTAGAATTAAACCAATTAGGTTCCTAATAAACTCAAATAATCGTTTTTATCTTTATAAGTATTTGATTTACAAGATTCAGCACATTATTATTTTTCATAAATAAAAATTATATCCTAAGTCATAAAAGCTATTTTATTAGCACTCGACTGGTCATTTTTCCTTTATTATCTACTACCTTTAGGATATAGATTCCATTATTCCATAAATTTGTTGGAATAATATGGCTAATATCGTTCGTCATCGTCTCGTAGATTTGTTCCCCAATACTATTATAAATCATAATATGGTACTCTGAAATTTCCCAATTAATCGTTAATTCATCTGAAAATGGATTGGGATAAAGGGTGATTGGCAATTCTTCTTCTTCTAAAAGACTTGTTACAACTTCTAGATAAATCCCATAATCTTCTACTTCTCCATAATAGTCCGCTAAACAAGGATCTGCAAAATTATCTTTCTGAATAATCACGCGCATCCGAGTAGCCCCAATTCGGGCATCCAAAGGAACGTTCACCATCGTTTCTAATTGTGAACTAACACTACCTTCCAAAAGAATTCCTTCGTAAACTACTTCAGTTTCCGCTTCATAGTTGCCATCACGATTAAAATCAATCCAGATCGAAAGATAAGCATCTACTGAATGCTCAACCTCTACATTTAAAGGGGTTATACTTCCTCTACGCAAAATAGTAGTTTGATCTGTATTATTGGCGTAACCTTCGTTTTCAGAAGTAGAGAGAATACTACCAAAATTCAATCCGACAATGTAAGGATTATGCAGGCTGTCCATATCAACGGAACAATTATCTAATGGAAAATCTGTATCCAACAATACGACTTCAAAACTATTATTTACGGGAGGTGCCGCCGCGTAAGCTAGATCACCTGGCTGTGAAGCTTCAATCATCACCACTCCTTCTAGTCCATTCAATACAACCTCGTTCCCATTTTCTAGTGTAGCTGGACCACTTATTATTTCGTATTGAATAGGTAATCCCGAAGAGGCCACCCCCGATAACATAATCGGTGGTGCAGTAGTTGGTTGATCTGAAATTGGTGACAACTCAATCGTTTGCGTATTTTGTTCAATTACCGTAAAAGATCGAATAACGGAAGGGGCTGCTCCAAACTGTAAATCTCCATTCTGAATCGCTCTTATGCTTACGATTCCTAACGTTCCATCAAGGATCAATGTATTCCCACTTATCGTCGCTGGACCTCCAATCATCTCGTAGCTTACTGGTAATCCAGAACTCGCGGACGCCTGTAATATCACTTCGGTAGCACTAACAAATTGATCTGGAATTTCCGAAAAATCAATCGTCTGTATTTCTTTTTCATAAACATTAAATTCTTGAATAACATCACTTGCCGCATTATAAAAAGTATTCCCGTTTTGAAAAGCACGAATACTTACTAGTCCTTCATTGCCATCTAATTCAATCGTATTTCCGATCAAAGAAGCAGGACCACTAAGAATTTCATATCCTACTATTAATCCAGAACTCGCCGACCCGACTAATAAAGCTGGAGTTGCATCCGTTGGTTGATCTGCAATGGTAGCGAAATTAATCGTCTGGTCTTCTTTGGCAAAAACCTCAAAACTGCGCGTAACTGCTGGTGCAGGATTATAAAAATTATTACCCAATTGTCTCGCTCTAACCGTGACGGTTCCTTCTGCTCCCGTTAAGATTAACAGATTACTACTCAAACTTGCAGGACCACTTAATAATTCTATATCTACTGCTAAGTCACTGCTCGACGTCGCTACCAAATTGATCGGTGAAATATCCGTTGGTTGATTTGAAATTGGAGGAAAATTAATCGTCTGATCTTCTTTCGCAAAAACGGTAAAACTACGCGTAACCGTTGGCGCCGGATTATAAAAATCATTGCCTAATTGCGTCGCTTGAATGGTAACCGTTCCCTCTTCACCTGTTAAGGTTAGAATATTATTATTTAAAATTGCAGGGCCACTTGATAATTCTATATCTACCACTAAGCCACTACTCGACGTAGCTACCAAATTAATTGGGGAAGCATCGGTTGGTTGATCTACAATTGGAGGGAAATTTATCGTTTGATCATCCGCAGCAAAAACGGTAAAACTGCGCGTAAC
>JALZUU010000605.1 GCA_023300665.1 Saprospiraceae bacterium
CTGAATTTATCATAACATCAGATCCCTATTATTAGGTATGAACCACCGAGTTTTGTGGCGGTTTTATTTCACTTGTTTAATAAACTTTTAATACCTAAAAAAATAGGTGAAAAAAGGTGATTTATAAGGAAAAGTAAATAAATACTTTTCAAACCCATTTGGGGTAACTTCTAAGGGGTAAAAAAGAATGGTATCACTATCAAAATTTTACGTTGTAACAAAATTTATTAATTATAAAATAAGCAATTGTTAACTAAAGGTAAAATATTTATTGATAAAAAATAAAATTAAATTTCTTTTTTTTTGATTTTACCAAAAAAAACTAATTACATACTGGATTAAAACTAGTTTTTTATACTGAAAAAAGCCAATTAAGCCAAATCGCCTTCCTGAGCATCTATTTTTTCCTCTTAACAAGGTATATAGATTTATATTTCACCATATATAAAATACCAAATTATTTAACGCTTAAAAAGGAGGGATTCCGTACTCATTACTGTCCATTGTTTGCAATTTCTGCCAAAATCTAATACCTCTTGATAAAAGGAAGAATCAACTAGGTACGCGAGGTCATTGTATTTTATGCGTTACCCTAAATTTTTCAAAATAAAAAAGTCCCCTTAGCACAGCGCTAAAGGGACTTTAGATTTTCATTAATAATTTGAATAAATTATTTCTGAATAATTATTTTTCTGTATTCAGACGTTTCACTTGCATTCATTTTCAAGAAATAAGTACCATTTGTTAATCCGACTGTTGAAATCGTAATGGTGTTTAATCCTGGTGCAATTGATTCTATTTGAGAGAGGATATTTTTACCAAAAGCATCATATAGTTCATAATTTAAATTTTCTGATACTTGAGATCCAATCTCTATTCTAAACTCATTCTTACTAACTGGATTTGGAACAACCGCACCAATACTGATATGTTCTTTTGCCACTACCTTTGCACTAACAATCGATGAAAACTCGTATTTACCATCAAAATCCATTTGTTTCAATCGGTAATAGTATAAAACGTTAGGTCTAGCATTTTGGTCAACAAAATTATAATTATTCTTTTCTACGGCAGTACCTTCCCCATTAACCCAACCAACTTTATTAAAATCTACTCCATCTGAAGATCTTTGAATTTCAAACCCTTTATTATTAAGCTCACTAGCTGTAGCCCAATTTAGGAGCACCTTTTTCTCACGAGTGGATACATCAAAACTTAGTAATTCTACAGGCAATGGAATAGATGCACAGACTCCGGCATCAACCGGTCCTGCTGAAGTAGCAATACCGGTCTGGTTTGTATTGATCGTATAACCTCCTACACCATCAATCATAATCTCAATAAATCCAAGGAAACCAGTTGCACTTTGCTGAATTGGAATCCAAATGGTTGATGCCGTCCCGCTATTCAAACTTACTGGAATGAAAGCATAAGAAGTGGATGCGGATCCATAAAAATTTGCGGTACCATTAATAGGAGCACCATAAGTATTGAGATAAGCGGCATAACTCGAAAATGTTGATCCAATAGACATTGTTCCAACCGCAGTAATAAATAAGTAACCCGCAGAAACATCAAAATCAAAATCTGGCACACCGTCTCCATCTACATCCAATTGTCCATCTGAGTAATATCCTCCAGCGGGGTCAAACATAGCAGTCCCTGCGCCACATGCTTGCGCATTTACGTCGGTAGCAATAAGTCCAGTAGCCGCTAAAGGCGCTAAAAAAGCTAGGCTTCCTTTCGATAAACTCTTTAGTGAATTAAAACTTGATTGGACCTTTTCTTGGCAATAAGCTTTTAGCTTCTCCTCCAAATCTTTGGACTGCGTATCTTTTTTTGTCTTGTAAATTCTGTTCATAATTTTATGTTTATAAATTATAAAATGGTTAAGAAATTTTTTCTCGATATAGCGATGGATCTACAGCTGTCACCATTTTTTCGGGCGACAACTTATGATCTAAAAATTCATTTATTTTTAAGGAAGTACCAAAAGGATTATTAATGGTCTCCCGGTGTTGAATAGTTAGCATTTTAATATTTTCTCTAGTTGCAACCCAGTTTTTAACTTTCTTAAGTTGCTCCTCATAAGTTTGTTTAAGACTTAAAGGGTAAACGTCTTCATCTTTTCTTTTTCCAAGTCTATTTAGCATCCTTTTTTGTGAAGTAATAATTTCAACCAAATCTCGCTCCATGAAAATAATTCGATATTCATAATGTAGAGATAGATGCGGAAGTAGTTGTGCAATTACTTTAATCACTTTACCTGTAGCTTTTTGTAGCCATTTTTTATTCCGTGGTAAGGTTTTTACAGATTCGTGTTCTTTATATCCATTGGGATTATTCTCATCTAATTCTCTTTTACCATCCGTAAATAATTCAAGACCTCCTTTTTCTAACATCTGCATCATCATAGAAGTACCTGATCGAGGTAATCCAGAAACTATATAAATAGTTTCTTTTTCTTTATCATCTAATATTTTCTTGTGTGCTCGATATTTCTCTTCATCTTTTAGATGGTTTTTATAAATTTTTATAACAAGTTCCCTACTATTAAGGACATTAGGTGCCATGGCTAGACAATTTTCTAGCGCATTAGCTGCTTCTTGGTACTTGCCAAGATTAAATAACGCTAAACCTAATCCCTGATGTAAAGCTGGATCATTGAATGTCAATCCTAATGCATTTAAATAAGCGTTAGCCGACTTTTCAAATTCTTTTTGTAATAAGTAAATACGACCTAGTAAAGAATGAGCAATCGGAGTATCATAATCAATCTCCAGCTCTTTTTTGAGTGCTCTCTCTGCGTCAGTCCATCTAGAAAGCATCATATAAGATTTTGCGATTTGCAAATTAACCTTAGACTGATGATTAAGTTTTTCTCCTTCTGCTTTTTTTAATATTTTCAGTGCTTCTAACGGTTTTCTTTCACCAATTAATAAGGCTCCTTCCATTATATCTAAGACCGGACCTTCGTACTTTTCTAAGGTTCTTATTTTTTCAATAATACCTCTAGCCTCTGATAATTTTCCAACTGCTTGGTAACAAGTTGCCAATCTAAAACCATAGACCGTCATCTTCGTTTTTCTTTTAAATAAATCCTCAAGAATTGGAATTGCCTCAAAGAATTTATTGCCATCTATATAAGCTCTAGCTAAGTTATAGTTGCAGTTATCTTTAGTTGATTGTACTTTTTGTTCTTTAGTACCTTTTTGTTTTTCGATATATCCTAAATCCTCCAATTGCTTAATCGCCGCCTCATTGGCATCTTCATCTTCACTTTCTGCAAATGATTTAATCATTCCATCTGCTCCTTTCACTTCTTCCCAACTTGGAATAAATTTAAGATCTGGTGTTTCTTCAAAAATTCCATTGATTACTCTTCCATCCATATCTTGACCTATTTCAAGACCTAGCAACGCTAAAATAGTAGGACATATATCAAGGAGGTTTGCACCATAAGCTATTTTATCCTTCTTTATACCAGGTCCCATCACTGCTAATATTCCATAATCACTATGTTCATAAGCTGGACCAGCTGGCACATGAGGAATATTCCTTGGTCTTAAATGATCTGGCTGAAATCCGTGATCTGAAATAAGCATCAAAGTTGTTTGATCATCGATTAAATTCATAATTCGACCTAACATCATATCATGATAACGATATCCAGCAGTTACCACTCCTTTATAATAGTCATAATCTTCTTGAGGAATATGAGGTCTTTTAGGAGGATGAAACTTCATAAATCCATGAGAATAATGATCAATAGCATCTAAATAAAGTGCTGCAAAGTCCCATTCTTTTTCTCTAAGAATATTGGTAAAGGCAGCATGAAGACTCGCTGCGTGTGAAGTCAACTTAGCAATTCCAGCTATCCGTCTATCTTTGCTTTGATCAATCTTTGCCGCTTCGGGAACAAAAGGTAGAATATGTTCTCCTGTTAATTCTTGAAAATGAACCCTAAATTGTGCAAAAAAATCAGCCTCCGATCCTGGGTGAACAGCTCCTTTAGGAAGTGGCCAAGGTTCATTTATTGTTCCTACTTCTTTCTGGAAAAAATTTGAAATCATCACTCCATTAATAGGTTCAGCAGGGTGACTAGGCCACCATCCTACGACATGGGTCTTAAAATCTTTTTGGGTCAAAATATTCCAAATAGCTTTGCATTTCCTACTTATACTCATGACGGGTCTAACACCTTTACCGTCAGGAGTTACTTCTGTAAAGCCATGTACACCATGCTTATAGGGACGTTTTCCAGTAGCGATGGAAGACCATAACATAGGACTAAAAGGCGGGTCCAAAGTTGCCAAATTAGCAATGGTTCCATTTTCTACAAGTCTTTGCATATTCGGCATTAACCCTTGATCCATTAAAGGATTAATTACTTTCCAATCTGCTGCATCCCATCCCAAGAGCAAAACCTTTTTCTTTTTTGTTTCATTCATCTTTTATCCATCCACTTTTCACTCTTAAAATCGAGTGTATTATTATGTTTTCTCATTCTATTGAAAATTTCTATTTAGTCATATTCGTATCTTCACCTTGTTGTGATTTCTGCTTTTGCATTTCTTGAAAAACTTGCATTTTCTTTTGGCGCCAAGCCAATAATCCTATGTCTCCTAAGGCCAATAATCCAAGGCTTCCTTGAACAGGAACCTCAAAGGTTTCTCCACTCTTTATCTTAAAATTTAAATCAATTGGTGATACTTCTTTTTTCATTATTTTTTTTCTTTTAAAAACTGACTCTTGGAAATATCTTAACCACTCCAACTTAGTTGTATTAAGATTAAGCCCCCTTCTTTTCGAACAGAAGAAGTACTTACAGCCAAACTTTTAAGACTAAGCTAAACGGTTAGAAAGTGTGCAGTTCAACGTTTATTCAAATGTTCTTGTTTTCTTTGGTTGGTAATACCTATAAAGTAGGGAAAAGGTGATTTATAGGGGACTGTTCAATAATCTGTGTTTTTTGTTGCCCTAGCATTGCGTAAGAAGAGACCGATTAACCAATCCACTAATTAACAATTACTTATGAAGGCAATATTTTATTTATATAAATTAGGTTAATTGACTAAACACAGTTAATTAACCACTCCCTTTATAGTGAAAATAGATAAATATTTTCAAACCCATTTGGGTTAATTCTTAAGGCATAAATACAAATAGTATGTTTATCAATACTTTACGTTATAACAATTTTTATCAAGTATCAATTTAAATAATTTTTAAATAAAGGTAAAATATTTATTGACAAATATTAAAATTAAGTTTCTTTTTTTCGACGTTTACCAAAAAATAAACCATGAATTAGGTTAAAACTGATTTTTTATACTGTAAAATCTAAAAAATCCATATTACCTTTTCTATTGAAGCTGTTTTAGAGAAAAATAACACGTTATCTTAAACTACAA
>JALZUU010000606.1 GCA_023300665.1 Saprospiraceae bacterium
TTTTAATAGCTTCTTTAATAAAATCTACTATTAATAAGGACGATTGGATTGAATAAATTCAGTTGGAATTAAATAACCAAATTGATCATCTCCATAGCCTGGTCCAAGAGACATGTTGATGAAATTTCTCATTTCAAGATGTAGGTGAGCATTATAACGACCATTTGCGTTACCAATGGTTCCAATCCGTTGACCTCGCTTTACTAAATAACCCACGGTAATGTCCATGGTATGCAGATGTGCATAAATCGATTCAACATATTGATGTTCGGGATGATTAGGTAGATGATGAACGATACGTACTGTTTTTCCCCATCCACAGCAAACATCTTTTGAAAAAGTAACCAAGCCATTCCCAATGCTATAAACAGGATCGCCTAAATCTGTATTTCCACCTCCTCTGCCATTCCAGTCTTCCCCTAGATGTTTATTATCTCCAAAATTTTGCGCCTTGTAATAATTACGTGCATTTGGTACGCCAACTGGAAAGTCAAATCCATCACTAACAAAGTCAGGATAAGATCTAAAAATGTCAGGGTACCTATTTTCAGGTATACTAGGAAACATCTGTGCTACCGTTGTATCTGCTTTAGTTCGATGAATTAGCTTACTAAATTCCGCTAGTTCTTGGTCAATTGCTTGGCGAGCTACAGATACTCCTTCAGCATTTTTTGCTTTTGGACTATTACTTTGATCTTTTTTGACAAAATAAAGACTGGCTATTCCCACCAAAACAAGCATAATAATTTTATTCATAATAAGTAGTTAGGTGTCTCTCTTGATTTACTACAAATCCTTTTCCAAATTAAAAGTAAATATAATAAAAAGCCCTATTTAAAATGGCAGAACTTTTGCTTTAACACTCGGTGTTAGGGCTTCTTAAGGACTTATAACGGCCTTTTAGTACCTAATAATATCTAAAAAGAGGAGAAAAAAGTGATTCCGGGGAGGTTAAAACTCCTACTTATCTCCACCGTAGATCTATAATCTGCGGGTTAAACATCCTAATATGAGTCAATTTAAACTTCTACTTGGGAAAGGTATGTACCTTCCTATCTTATTATTTTTACTAGTCTTTAGTACTAATGGTTGGTCTCAGGATGATCCCTGTACCTCTGTGAATCTACCGATTTCCGGTACGGTCTGCATCCCTTTAGCTGGAACAAATATTGGTGCTACGGCAACTACTGGTATTCCAGCTCCGTCTTGTGGTAATTATCAAGGTGGAGATAATTGGTACAATATCATAATACCGAATAACGGGCTGGAAGTAATTGTTGAATTAACTTCAATCAGTGCCTTTGATGGGGCATTGGCTGTTTATAGCGGAGATGATTGCGGAAATCTTACACTGTTAAGTTGTGATGACAATAGTGGTGGAGGAAATAATGCCTCTATTAGAATTACAGATGGATGTAATTTTGAAAACTTAGGTCAGACTTATTGGGTCAGAGTATGGGAAAATGGTAATGATAATAATGGTGCTTATAGCATCTGCGCTTATGGAGACGAAGCTTCCACTGCTGTAAATCCTACCGCTTGTGAAGGTAATCTCTTAGCCGGTAATGCATGTTGTGAAGCCATTTTATTGTCTTCTAGTGAACTTAATGGTTATTGTGGAAATACAGGAGGATACACATCAGAACCGAATACGATTGATGAGTTTTGTGCAAATATTGAAAATAATACATGGATTGCTTTTGTTCCATCTAGTAATCTAGTAGAAATGGAAATCGAAGGGTATAACTGTGCTTCAAATGGTACTGGTATTTTTGGTGGTATTCAGGCTCATATTTTTACTACGAATGATTGTATAAATTTTACAGTTCCTACTGCAGATTGTTTAAATCCTGGTTCACCAGTAGTTTCTTCTTGGTCCGCAAATGATTTTATAATTGGACAAATTTATTATATACATATAGATGGTTGGAATGGAGATATTTGTGATTATAGAATTACCATTCTCAATGGAGTAGGAGACGCTTCCGTAACAACGAATGATGACGTTATCTGTAGCGGAGAAAGTACTCAACTGCAAGCACTCGCAGTCGGATTTGGGCCATATACTTATAGTTGGTTACCTACCACTGGATTAGATGATCCTACTTCTCCAAATCCAATGGCATCCCCAACTACTACGACTAATTATACCGTTACCATTACAGGAGGATCACAACCAGTTACTGGTTCTGTGGAAATTACAGTATTACCTAATGCTCCAACCACGGCAACGATTGCAGGAGATAATCCTGTTTGTGAAAACTCAATAATAACTTATCAAGTAAATAGCCCCAATTCTACTATATATAATTGGACATTAACCGGAGGAGATGGTATGATTACCAGTGCGATGGATGAAGATGAAGTTACAGTTGATTGGGGAACAAGTGGTGGGCAACTTTGTGTATCAGTAGCAAATGATTGCGCAGCTGGACCACAAGATTGTATCAACGTTACAACAAGTCCTAATACGGAAGTAACCGTAGTAGATCCTGCGGTATCTTGTGCTCCTGAAGAAGTAGATTTATCTTCTATTCCATTAAATATTATTGGATCCGTTGGTGCGGTGAGTTATCATGCTACTCAAGCGGATGCGGTTATTGGATGGCCCATTATCAACCCACCTATTGTAGATACTACGGGTACTTATTATATTCGAGTGCAAACAAATATGAACTGTTTTGATGTAGCTTCAGTGTTTGTAGATATCGAACACGTGGACGTCGAAGTAAGAAACCCATCTCCTGTTTGTCAGCCTAACGTAATTGATCTAGATGCTCAGGTAGCAATCGA
>JALZUU010000607.1 GCA_023300665.1 Saprospiraceae bacterium
CGCAATAATTTTTCGAGCGCCTTTAAATGTTTTTGTTCTTCATTTCGGAATATTTTTAGTAGGTCGCCCGATGATTCCGCTGAGACCTCCGACTTTAAGGCCTACTATTTTTTTGATCTCCTTGTCAATATAATGGATACCTGGTTCTTGTTTAAATGCTTCAAAGGTAGCGGCATCTCCAAATTCGTCATGATTCCCAGCAACTCCAGCTACAAAACCAAAATGGTTGTTAAAGGCCCTCCATACATTTTTGACCTCACCAGATCCACCTCTTTTGTCTAGATGTGCATGCATATCCCCACATAGAAATACGCCTATACGCTGTTGATCCACGCTAGGAAATTCTAGGTCAAATAATAATTTTAGAAATTCAGGTAAAACCGCTCCTAATAATTTAGGCTTATGATCATTGAAAACATGACCTTGTAAATCAGAGGTAAGGATTAGATAGTCTAAGTCAGTAGTATTTAGGCCTCGGATTATACCTTTATAAATTGGTAGATCGACCGCTTCCAAATTATCGACATTTAAGCCACCGCTACCACCTGGCTTTACCACTTGATAACTAAATTTTTCGATAGGTTCTTCTTCGTTTAATTCAATAGTCATTTTACTCTTTTGGTGTAGAACCAACAATTAGAATGGATAGTTCCGGTAAAGTTCAAGGAATAACTTCTCATTTATTTTCCAAATAAAAAAGGGGGAACTAATAAATAAACATCGTTGTTTCTATTTTGGACAAAAAAAATTAAAAGTCATGATAAAAGAATTTCAAGATGAGTATAGATGGTTAAGCAATTTTGCTCCTGTTGAAATTAATTTTAATGGGATGATATTTTCGTCTGTTGAACATGGTTATATGTCTGAAAAATCGAATGATTTAGAATGGAAGAAATTCTGCTCTGACTCAACCAACCATCCTGTCAAAGTAAAAAGAAAAAGCAAAAAAATAGTGCTTAGAGATGATTGGGAAACGATTAAGGTTAATGTAATGCGAGAACTATTAGTATTGAAATTCTCACAAAAACCGTATAAAGAACTATTATTAGATACCGGAAATATTTACATTCAGGAAGGAAATAAATGGGGAGATACTTTTTGGGGAGTTGACTTAAAAACAAATATTGGTGAAAATAATTTAGGAAAACTGATCATGTCAATTCGGGAAGAATTAAAAAAAGAAAAGGAAAAAGAAAAAATTTATCAAAGATTCACTAATACGGTAAGAGGCTTCATTGGTCGCCTACGTTTAGTCTAACGTTTAATAGCATTTTCCATACTACTGGACATTTGCGGGCTTGTGGCTACTCTCCGGCCGTACTGCCGGAGCTAGGAGGCAGCAAATGGAAGAAATGTCCGGTAGTATGAGCATTTTTATCAAACCAATTCAGTAGAAGACCTCATCTCCTTTAAAGACAAAATAATCTTGAAGTCCTTCTCCCTACCTTTTTCTTTCAAAGTCAGAATATTTGCCAATATTATTTCACAAACATTAATATACTATTAAAAGACTTCTCAAAACATATATTAAATATCCATAAATATCCAGTCACAAATAGAGCTAAAAAGCGTTTTTCCTTCGTTTTTGGGCACTTCCTTTGCATTCCTAATGACAGCTAAAGAATCAGGAAAATATCTTTCTCTCTTAGTATGGTTGTAAATATACCCTCGAAATTAAGCGATTCCAATTCCACTAATTCTTCCAAAATAAATTCTCAAGTAGTATAACCTTTTCAATAAAAATCTCTTTAAAATGATATTTATTATGAACAATTCTTTACAAAAAAAAGAGTTAAATAGAATCCGATTTTTGTATGCCATTCTACTCTGCTTACTAGTAATAACTTCTATTAGTTCGGTACAAGCATCTGATAAGTCCTATGCGGCAATGACAAATTGTACAGAGCCCACAGCTTGCACACCTGAAATTATAACTAATGATTTCGATGGATGTGAAACTTTTGTTTTTAGTACGGCAGCAAGTAATACTTGTAACGGAACTAAAGCTTTTTCTGTTCCTGATAGGGCTTTGGTAGACAATAATCTTTTTAGTTTTTCAGTACTTTCCACCGGAACACTTTCCCATTGTCTTGACCTTACTGGGATTACCTCAAATATCCCTGCAGGAGCAAACATAAAAGGTATCCAAGCTTCTGTTAGAGGGAGATCTAACACAACCGGTGCAGTGACAGATGCTAACGTTCAGCTATTAAAAGCTGGAACGGCGGTCGGTGATAACAAAGCCATTGGAACTCCTTGGACAAATATAGTGACCACTTTTACTTATGGTGGTCCAACTGATTTATGGGGCACTACTTGGAACGTAGCTGATTTTAGTGATCCAGGTTTTGGAGTTAGATTTCAAGCAGAACATGTAGCATCAAATAATAGACAAGCTCAAGTATATTATGTGGAGGTTGATATTTGTTATGATGTAATGTCCGGTAATCCAGGAGACGCTTGCAGTATTGCAACCGCTTCGGATATCGCAGGTACGGTCTGGGAAGATGAAAATTTTAATGGAATCCTTGATGAAACAAATCCAAATGGTGTTGGAGGAATAACCGTAACGGCTTCAGATTGTAGTGGAAATTCGTTCTCTTCTTGTACAGATGTAAACGGTAATTATATCATTTCAGGCTTAACCGCTGATACAACTTACCGAGTCGATTTTGAATTACCAATAGGGTCTTGTTGGTCAAACCCATCTTTTGCTGGACCGAATAACTCAACCGTTATTCAATTTAAAACACCTGGAAATTGTGCTAGTCTTGGCTTGACTGGAGAAATTACTGCACCAAAATTTTTAGTAACTAACTGTTACGTTCAAGGAGCGGTAGATTCTATTGGTCCTTTTAATGTAACAGATGTGGCAATACGTTGGAGCTACGATAATACGGGAATAACCACACTCGACAAAACATTAATTTCTCACAAGTCTCAAATAGGAAGTACTTGGGGGATTGCTTGGGATTCATTGAATGGCCTAATGTATACCGCTCCATTTCTAAAAAGACATATTGGAATTCCTGATCATGATGGAGATGGAAATGCAGATTTGGATGTGATCTATAGCATTAATCCAAATAGTTTTGGAGCAAACTCTGCTACCGTCTGGTTGGATCTTGGTGCTTTAGGAGTTGATGCAGGTACCATACCTAGCGATCAAACTAGAGCCTTAGGTAATGAATCTAGCAAATTTAACGATCCAACCACTTACAATCAAGTTGGAAAAGTTGGTTGGGGAGACCTTGATATAAGTGATGATTATTCAACCCTATATGCGGTGAATCTTTACGATCGAAAGCTTTATTCTATCGACATCGCCACTAAAACGATTAATGGTTCTTTTGCGGTTCCTGATCCTTGCGGTACGGATGGCGAGAATAGACCATTTGGTTTAAAATATTATGACGGGAACGTTTACCTCGGAGTAACTTGTGATGCTTCGACATCACAATTAGTGGCTGACCTAGAAGCTTTTGTTTATGAATTTGATGGCGCTACTTTTACGGAAGTATTAAATATTCCATTGGATTATGATAAAGGTTCAACAGGAATAAGTCTCGCAGCCTCTACCACATGGCATCCTTGGGATGTATCTACCACCACCTTACCAGGATATATATTTACGAATGCAAATATTGGAGATATTCACGTATATGAACAACCATTATTGTCCGATATTGAATTTGATGATAATGGAGATATGACCATTTCTTTTCTTGATTTAGGACCACATCGGCAAGGTTGGAGAAATTATGGTTTATCAGGAACAACTAATACTTCTTTTTTGTGCGGAGGTGACGTATTAAAGGCTTGCCTAACTGGTACTTCCTTTACTTTAGAGAGTAATGCTTCTTGTGGTGGTGTTACAACTGGTCCTGCTACCGGTGGACCTGCATCTCCTCATTCAGGCCCTGACAATAACTTTGGTCCAGATGGTGGCGAATTCTATTTTGGAGATGGATATTATCAATCACAGTTTTCAAGATATGGACATTCAGAAACAGTTGTTGGAGGGATGGCCGTGAACAAAGGAACAGGTGAAATAGCAATCAATATGTTTGATCCGGTGGATGATGGACCTTTAAATAATAATGGAGTTGCATTTTTAGATTGGGCTACGGGTGGAAAAACCCGTGGGTTTAGAATTGCCACTGGAGAATCAAAAGGCGCCGCATTAGGAGATATTGAAATTGTTCATGGTATTAGCCCAATTGAAATTGGGAATAGAGTGTGGCTTGATAAAGATGAAGATGGAATTCAAGATGGCTGTGAAGTTGGAATCGCAGGAATTAATGTTTCAATATATGCTGATAATGGCGGCTGTTGTAATGCTCCTGATTTACTAGGTATGTTAACCACAGATGCAAACGGTTATTACTTATTTAATGATTCTATCTTGGCAGTTTTAATGGGTGCTCCTAGTGATACTACAGGAATTCTTAAATCTAATGCTACCTACCATATTGTCTATGGGGATGCCAACCAATATAATGGCAGTACGGATATTCTTACTGCAGGGTCTGATTATTTTACGCTTACTCAATTGGATGCGGTAGATGGATCCCATTTCGATAGTGATCTTATTGATAGTGATGCTACCGAAGGTAGTAATGGAATGGTTTATTTAACGATTAATACTGGAAGTGCTGGAGAATCAAATCACACTTATAGTCTTGGATTAATTCCATCTGGCCCACCGCCTTTGTCGGTTGTTGGAAATAGAATTTGGATTGATGAAAATGCAGATGGGATTCAAGAAGCCGGAGAACCTGGTGTTCCAAATGTAGTTGTTGAACTACAAGATGACTTTTGTACCCCAGGAGTAGATTGCCCAACAACCATCACGGATGCGGACGGCGGATATATTTTCGAAGAAGTATTACCTGGTGATTATACGGTAGTAGTTTTATCGAATGTACCCACCGAATTAATACCCATCTTTGATGAAGATAGCGGGACGACTGGTCCAGATATGAGTACTACAGTCACGGTAACCCCTAATGAATATGTTACAGCAGATTTTGGATACAATTATACTACAAAAGCAGATACGGACTCCCCTAGCCTAGTAACCGCACCTGGTGCTCTAGGTAATCGTATTTGGAATGATGCGGATGGTGATGGTATTCAAGATCCAGGAGAATCAGGTATTCCAAACATAACTGTTGAATTATGGACGGATGCCAACCTTGATGGAACCTATACACCAAGCGGGATAACAACAATGACCGATGAATACGGAAAATATATATTTACAGGACTAACACCCGGAGCCTATGTTGTCAATGTAGTAGAGGCAGGAATTTCTGGAGCTGGCTTTGTTACCGCTCCAACGGGCGATCCAGATGCAGATGCCACCAACACATCAGATCCTATTATGATTGCTCCTGGCGATGTATGGCTAGGAGGTAATTTTGGATATCAAAGTGCAGGAACTCCTGCGGATATCGGAAGCACCGTATTCGTAGATGTAGATGCGGATGGTAGTTTTAATGCAGCTAATGATCTTCCACTGGAAGGCGTTACGGTGGCTTTGGTAAAAGACACTGATGGCAATGGTATTTGGGATGTGGGAGAACCAATTATAGCCACTACAGAAACTGCTGCGGATGGTACTTACTTATTCCCAGACTTAGCGGATGATGACTATGTTGTTGTAGTAACAGATGTTGAAAATATAATCAATGATTTAACAAATACTGTTGACCCGGACGGTAATAATGATGCGTATAGTGGAGTTAGTTTAAATGGCGTGGATGAACTAGCTGAAAATTTTGGTTATGTTCCTACCGATCATACAGCTAGTAAAGGTTTTATTGGAAATATGGTATTCCTTGATGCAGATGGCGGTGGTGATTTTGATCCTATGGAACCTGGTATCGAAGGAGTAATTATTGAATTGCTAGATGCAAATTCTATTGCTGTTTTAGCTACCACCATGACGAATGAAAACGGGATGTATTATTTTGGAAATCTTGATGATGGAGATTATAAAGTAAAACTAGACGCTACTTCTATTCCAACTGGATTAGCAACAAGTTTCGATCCTGATGGTAGTGCTCCTGCAGATAACGAAGGAGGCACGGTAACCATTGCTGGTGGCTCAAATGATCTTGATCAAGATTTTGGATTTAAAGCAACGATCCCTTATTCTATCACTGGAACGATTTGGGAAGATATTAATGCCGAAGGTACATTAGATGGTGCGGAAGCCAATCGATTTGAAGATATTACCATTGATTTATTAGACACCAATGGGAATATTATTTCTACTACCACAACGGATGTAAACGGTGATTATAGCTTTATGCAAATTCCAGAGGGTACCTACACGGTAAAAGTTACAGATGTCCAAGATAATTTAAAAGGACATTGGCATAGCTTAGGAACAGATAGTGAAAGTAATTCGGTATCTGTAATGGTATCTGGTGTAAATCTAACCGATATTGATTTTGGATATTACCAGCAAGGATCTGCTATAGGAAATATGGTTTGGTTGGATTATAATGCAAACGACCAACAAGATGTCGGAGAACCAGGTTTACCAAATGCTAAACTAACTTTAGAAATTGACTATAATAATGATGGTATTTTTGATGTTTCTGTTGTAACTATCTCAGATATCGATGGGAGTTATTCCTTTAAAGGGTTATTATTAGATGAAGATTACAACGGTATAACGGCTTCTCCTGATTACAATTTGGTAGTTACTTTGACAGATCCAGATATGGCAGCGGCTTATCTTGTAAATACAGCTGACCAAGCAGGTGGAAATGATCTATTAGATTCAGATGCTCACACTGGTCATACGGTAACCTTAATTCAAGGACAAGAAAATATCGACAATAACGCCGATGCTTCTTTGGAAGCAACAGAAGGTTCTAATGACTTTGGGTATACTTTTGATTGTACCAACCCAACCGTTCAATATGCGATGACAGATGATGGTTCTGATCCTTCCATAGCTAATCAGACCACAGACTTCTTTGCAACCACAGTTTCAAGTAACGCATTACAAGCCCATGCTACTCAAGTACAATTAAATGGCTCGATACAATCTTGGACTTATTGTGAGATCAATGGTTGGAATTATTATTATAATCCACAAGATCCAGATGAGTATTTATTTGCAATAGAACATGGAACGAATACCACAGAAATTGAGTACGTTGAAATACGAGTAGATGATAACGCAACAGACCGTCATGTTAATGATGCCACTGATGCCACTTTTGTAATGGTAAGAGATTGGTTTGTAAAAACAAAAGACGATGCGCCGCTTACAGGAAATGTCAATATCCGTTTTTATTTTCCACCATCAGAATACAAGGAAATGCTCGATGCTGCTAAAGCACAAGCTGCTAGTTGGGGTGTTTCTAATCCTGATGAATCAATGGTACAATGGTTTAAAAAACCATCTTTTGATCCAGATGCAGATGTTAATTCAACGAACAGTATTTTAGCTCCATTTGATATTACGAGTATGCGAAACGCAGCTTCAGATTCAAATGGAAATAATACGGCACTTGCTGCACCAATTGTTGAGAATAATACGAATCATATTCAATTTAATGGAATAACTGGTTTCTCAGGAGGAACCGCAATGATTCATATTAATAGATCAGCACTACCGGTTCAGTTAAGCCGGTTTGCTGCAATACCAATTGGATGTAACGTCAAGATTGAATGGACTTCTGAAACGGAAGAAAATTTCTCACACTATGAGTTAGAACGGAGTATTGATGGTAATAATTTTGAATTCGTAAGTAGCATGGTGGCTCGTGGTGGAATTGAAAAACAAAATTATAATTATCTCGATAAAGAAGCCTTACCAATAGGATTCTATCGTTTGAAGATGGTAGATTTAGATCAAAGTATTGAATATTCTGATATTCGTTCAGTTACGACAGATTGTAGTAAGAAATTTGATATGGTTCTGTATCCAAATCCAATTAAGGTAGGTGATATAATTAATGTAAAATTCTATACAAGGTCTGCTCAAGCGAATTTGACCTTGGTTGATCCACTTGGAAAAGTGTTAAAAATGATACCACTCAATGATTTGGTGAGAGATGAATGGAACACGATTATTATGGGATTATCAGAACTTTCAAGTGGTAGTTATTATATCCGTCTTGATGCGGAAGGTGATCAAATTTCTAAGCAATTTTCTATTTTAGAATAAAAAAATAATTTGATTTAAAATAATTTTTATGGAAGTTATTTAAGCAATTTTAAATACAACTTCTTTAAAATCAAAATATAATAAGAACGGTTCTGCATTCGCAGGGCCGTTTTTTTTTAAGGAAGTTAGGGTTGTTTACGATTTTTGTAGTCTAGAAACTAAATTCTCTGTTGAATTAGAAATTATTAAACAAAAATCAAACGACGAACTAGTGCAAGTCATTTACTCAATTTTACTATTGCTTTTATTTCCATTTATATCTGCTTATGCTCAACCGAAGCATTCGTTTTTTTTGAACACAGGATATACTTACAATAGATCGGTTGAGTTAAATGAACAGATAGTTGAAAATTCACAAGGCTTTTTAATCACAATTGGTGGTGTAAAAAAACTCATTTCTTATAAAAAAAGTTCTTTCGAATTGGGTTTTGCCCTGAAAACTATTTTTACTTCGGGACAGATAGCTGATCGTAAATTTAATGCTTCTACTTTAAGAGTAACGGTCCCGATAAGATTCGTCTTTCCAGTTGCAAAAAAATGGCACCTAGCAACAGGTTTTATCATTCAAAACAATGAAGATTTAAATAGAATTGACTGGAGGTTAAGAAATAAATATGATTGGAGATATGATATTTTTGGAGAAACAAAATTCTTTTTAAGTGAAGATTGGTTTTTGATAACCTCCGTGAATTTTAATCTAAGAAAAACCCCAGATCCTTTTTTTATCAATGATCCTAAACTTGCTTTTTCAATTGGAATTGGAAAAACTGTTTTAATTGTTAATAAAAAGAAAAGTGCTCGAAAAGAAAAAAGAAAACAAAACCGAAAAAACAAAAAAAATAAGTTATGAAAAAATTATCATTTTTACTACTAGTTCTTTTAAACATTGGATGTTCGAAATTTAATGTGGATGAAACCTTATTGCCCTCCGAGATAGCCTCCAATTTACCAGTCATCAATATCGTGGTTGATGCGAATGAATTTGAGGAGATGTACGAAAAAACGGATGAAGAAATAGAGATAAAGGGAAAATTTAGCTTATCCAGAGACAATGAATTATTGATTGAAAACGAAAAAGTAGAACTAGAACTTAAAGGTAGGTTTTCGATTAAATTTCCATTGAAAACCTTGGGAGTAAAATTTGATAACAAGTATGATAACCGAAATCGTTCTTTAATAAATCCAGTGGCAGTTTTACCGCATCATAACATCGACAAAATTAAAGCGATTCGATTACGGAATTCAGGGAATGATTTTGAAAAAACGATGTTAAAGGATTTGAGTATCACACAATTGGCAATCAATGCAGGATTGGACATTGATTTAACTTATGGAGAGCCAGTGTTGGTCTATATAAATGGAGAATTTTATGGCTTAATGAATTTACGAACAGAGGCGAATACCAATGGAATGGCTGGACTCAACAAAGCGGATAAAAGCGACGTAACATTAGCCAAGATCACTACTCAGGAATTAATTAAAAAGGATGGAAACTTCCATCGGATAGATGCTTTACTAGATGCTATTGATGACAAAAATATTGCTTATTTAAAAAATGAAATTGACCTCAACAGTTTTATTGATTATATGGTATTTCAATCTTATATCGGCAATACAGATTGGCCTCATAACAATGCTCGATTTTATGCCATCAATGATGGGAAATTCAGATTTGTATTATTTGATTTAGACAACGCTAGTCGATTAAAAATAGGACAATCTCCTTATAATTTGATTGACAACCTTTGGAGTTCAAATATTATAGGTGACTTATTTATGGCACTTTACGAAGACGAGAATGATGATTTTTTTCAAAATAAATTTCAGGAACGCTATAGAGAAATTCTTCAAAGTGGAAATATTTCTTCCATTAAACTAGAGGAAATTGTCAACGAAAATAAGAACCGAATTGAAGTAGAAATTGAACATCAAATTGCCAAATACAATGCTCCCCGAACCATGATAGAGTGGCAAATTGAGTTGGATAAAATGATGATCTTATTCCGAGAACGTGAATCTGCTGTTAGAGAACATATGGAATGATCTTAGTTTTAAATCCGTTTTGGAGGTTTCACCAGATAAATGGATGGAGAAAAATGAGTTGAGTTTCAAAAACTATTTCTCACCACCTTCTTTCACCAATTCCTTGCAACGTTTTCTGTAAGCATCCAAAGTTTCCGCATATGCAGGATTCATTGCCAAGTTCTTGGCTTCCTTCGGGTCATTTACCAAATCAAATAATTCTTCATAGATGGGTTTTTCGTCTGTCAAAGTAGTTTGATTGGGTAGGTATAAATCACGATCATTTACTTTACTAAATGACCTAATATATTTAAATTGATGATCTCTCACTCCTTCTTGTCTTGGATAACCTTGTTGCGTAAATAAATTTTCTAAGAAGACATCTTTTCGCCAATCTGTTTTTTTACCCTTAATTAAAGGACACATACTTTTTCCTTGGTAAGAAGCAGGGATATCTAAGCCACACATATCTAGAATAGTCGCCGGAATATCTTGACCTACGACTGGTTCACTGATGTTTTTTCCATGATGTTTTTTCCCTAAAAAAGGAGAGTAAATAGTTAGTGGAATACGGACCGATTCATCATATAAAATTGTTTTTCCACCCAATCCATGTTCTCCCAACATGATACCATGATCTGAAGCATAAATAATGATCGTATTCTCATCCTCGCCAATTTCTTTTAGGTAAGCTCTCAAATCACCCAAGCATTTATCAAGAGAATAAACGCTACGAGCCATTTTTAACTTCTTGTCCAGCAGTCTCTTTTTATTGTCGGTAATATAATATTTCATCAAGTCTGAGGTAGCATAAACATCCTTCGGCAAACTAATTGGTTGCGGGTAATTATCGGGAAAAGGGAAGTTGTCTAATTCATCCTCGTATTTAGTTCTGTAATGGTCGGGGTCATTAGGATCCTTACCCAATCCATGAATACTACTGGCATGCGGGAGATTGAAATTTAGCCAAATAGCAAAAGGCTCATCTTCGTTTCTTTGATTTAAATTATAGGTATTTTTACCTTCAAAATTTTCATAAAAATAATCATATTGATTATCCTTTTGTAAAAAAGCTTTTGTTGCCTCAAAAAGGCCTTCAACCTGTGTACGATTTTTTAGATTGGAAAATACTTTATGTCTTTTTAAGCGAAAACCAAGATGTCCACTCCCATAATATGAAAAGTCTACGCCCTCATTTAGAGGAGTGTTTTTATTATTTGAAATTTTAGTGTGATGCTTACCAATAAACGCGGTTGAATAACCCGCATTTTTTAATTGCATCAACCAAGTATCCGCAAACGATTCTTCAGAGATCGTATTTTTGCTGACCGAAGAAAAACCAATTTTATTTTTGCGTTCCCATTGACTTGTGAAAATATTAGCGCGACTAGGACCACAAATAGGACTGGTAATAAAAGCTTGGTCAAAAAACACTCCCTCCTTAGCCAACTGGTCAAAATTTGGGGTTTCCGCAACAGGATGACCAGTCATACTTAAAGAATTAAATCTTTGATCATCGGTAAAAAAGAAGATCACGTTTGGCTTTTTCTTTTTTATAGAACGCTCCTCCAAACCGAAAGAGGAATACAAAAAAAACAATCCAATAAAAAATAAAACACTTAAAGAAATAGTCCTTAATTTATTCATAATTATTTTTTTTGAAAATTCGAAAACTTGGTCGCTAGTTTAACCTAAAAATTATTTTTTAGTTGTATAATATTTATGCCCCGCTAACCTTCTGGTCTTCTTGCTATAACCAAACAAATTTTTATCTTTTTCTTTTATTGTTATTGGTCGAATAGCCAAATCTGTTTCCTTTAGCGGAAGTACAGAAAAAATAGCACATTCACCTTTTTTTAGATCGATTGAATAGTATCCATTTTTATCCCGTTTCCCTAACTTTTCTTCGCCGACTTTCTTTCCTTCAATATATAGAATAGGATTTTCTATATCCGGGTTGATCACACAAGACGAACCAATCAAACTCTCTACCACCACAAATTGCGTTTTGGCTTTCTCTTTTTTAGCACTCACCAAAAATGCACCTTGGGTTCTTAACTGATGGAAAGCAGCATTTCCCCAATCGTCAGGAGTACCAGGAAATATCTGTATTTTACTATTATTACTTTGAATCAACATATCATGAACACAGGTAGCAAAAGATAAAGGGCTTTCAATCACCGGATTACTTTTACCTTCACTATACATTGTAGTAGGAGATACATTTTTATGATTGATAAAAAATTTCAAATAGTAAAGTGCTTTTTCTTTGTCACCTAAAGTAGCATACATGGAGGAGGCTCCAGTAGCAGTATATCCTGTGACAGGCATTGCTTTTATTTTTGTAGTGCTGTTAATGGTAACATCCAGCCAATGGTCTAAAGAGGTACGAATTAGTTTTCGATTTTCCTCTGTATCTGGAGTAATAACTGATAAAGGATAAAAACCAAGTAAGTGAGAATAATGTCGATGTGGTTTATCAAAAGGAATGTCTTTCCCAATCCGCAGACCATTTTCATCAATCTGAAAATCTACTAAATTATCTAAAACGTGTTGCCATTTACTAGCTAAAGGATCCATCAATTCATGTTCCTTATTGATGTTTAATAAGGTCTCACTACTCCATTTCATCAGAGCTATTGTAAAATTAATATCTTGTCCACGGCCTGGTTTATATTCGGGTGACCAACTTCGTTTGATGTGAATCGTTCCGTCTTCGTCGGTCAATTTATTATCTTCCAAGTAGTTCAAATAACTATTAAACGCCTTTTTTAGAATTGGAAATAATTTAGTTTTTATACGCTCCTTATCACCTGCAAATTGGCAATGCAGCCAATAATCATGTAGAATCCAGATCAGCATATCAGGTACTTTTCCAGCGTTATACGAATCCATATTCTGAGGAAACAAAGCGCCAAGTGCCGCACTATTTTTCCATCTATCCGGAACATTTCCTTCTAAATTTTCAGCATACTTATCAATGTTATTTGGCAATGATTCTCCAACAGATAAACGATTGGCAGCTAAATGGGTCCAATACTGTAATTGGACATTCAAATCTCCCCAAACCATTGGCCAAAAGGTCTTATGGTACCAAGGTCCCATGAGGTCCATTATTGGGCCTTCCTCTCGAGAAGCAGCGGCAAATTTATATATTTGTATCCAATAAAAAGCTTCTTTTTCGGTATCATCAATCGTCAAAAAACTAAGCGGATAGTAATCATGCCACCATTTTCTGTGGGTATCAATGAACTTGTTTTCAGCAAAAGATTGTTCTGCCTTCTTTATGTTTTCGGTAGCGATATCCATGCTATTTTTTTCTGGATAGCTATGATGAATACTGACCAGTAATTCTTGCTTTCCATCGGAATTTCCTTTTGTTTTCCAACTAGTAGTTGTTTCTCCCCGATGTTGATATAAAGGTTGATAGCAGTAATTTATACCGTTTTTTTCACTAAGCGTATATTTTTCAGGCATCGGCATCGGGTCATTTATCATTTCTATCCACTGGCCACCTTTTCGAGGGCCTCCTCCTGCTTGTAGTGTTTCCCAAACAGAAGGTACTGGATCATCTGGATGCCAAGTTATTTGGACAGACTCACCTTTTTCTGCATCGGTCTCAAAGAAAACTACATCATTATCACTATGCGTTAGTCCTCGTATTTTGTATGATCCTTCACTCGTATATACCGTCCCAGATAGTTCCGCATTCCATAAGCTAAGGCGCATATCGATTCCTGTGATATTTCCTTTTGAAGTAAAATTAAAATGCCCCAATGGCAATCTACCTTGATAAATCCAAAGCAGTTGTTTTTCTTTAGGTGCGGCTCTATGGTCATAATAATCATGTCTGCCTACATGTAAAGACATGGTATTTTCACCTTCTCCTTCCGTCTGATAGAATAAAAAACCTACGTTTCCATTCCCAGAAAAGGGCGACAATTGCCAATTATCAGGAACCATATTCCAAACCATATCATGATTTGACAGAAACTTCTCGTAATCAATATTGGAATTTATGGTTTGAGCAGACAAGGATGGTAAAATACCAATAAGTGTTAGGAAGAGGATATATTTTAGTTTATTCATTGATACTATTTAAAATTTCAATCAGGTTCAGTTATTTAGACGTTCTAAGCTATCTAAATATTGTCTAAGTTAAATACTACAAATTTAGATAGGAATAAAAAACAAAATTTGCGCTAATCTTTCCAAGATTTGTCAAAATATACCATTAAATTACCTCTTCCATGAATTAATAGCTTAACTAGAAAACTTTGGATGTCTAATTAGTTTTTCACAATGAATTTCATCTCAATACTATGAAAATGGTAGATTTTCGCATAAAAATGATACTTTATACATTATTTTAATATTTAAAGTTTGTGCTTTTAAAATTAATCCTATAAATTTATAAAGATTTTTATTTTTTTCTTCCTTTTCCTCCTTCTAAATTTTATTTTTCATTTGATAATCAATTGATTGTGAAGTGGAAAACATAAAACCCATACTACCAGACATTTGCGGGTTTGGTGCTAC